>JBEANX010000479.1:0-3373 GCA_041165245.1 Pseudomonadota bacterium | reverse complement strand
CTGTGATGCGCTCAAAAGCCGCGTTCGCAAAGATCATGGGCTGCCCGGGCAGGTTCATGTCCGTGATGATCACGGCGTCCGCAGAAGACTCCAGCGCGCGCTCGCGCAACAAGAGTTCGCGCTCGGCCCACTTGGCATCGGTGGTGTCGCGAACGATGAAGGTGTTGATGGCCTCGTTGTCGATCTCTGCCCGGCTGGCTGAGACCACGATGGGGAACTCGGTGCCCTCTGCACGGCAGCCATGGGTCTCATAAGAGAGCACGCGGTTGGAGATGCCATGGTTGTGGAACCACTCCGCCATCACCTGCCCTTTCAGCGCAGGCAGCACGTCCCACATGGGCTTGCCTTGCAATTCCTCCAGCGTGCGGCCAAAGATGCTGACGGTGGCCTGGTTGCACCAAAGCACGCGGGCCTCGTCGTCCACCGTGATGATGGCGTCAGGGGCGGTGTCCACCACCGCGCGGTTTCTCGATTCGCTGCGCTGCAAGGCCACGGTCGATCGCTTGGCCATGGCCTGGGCACGTTGCTTGATCGAAATCAGCATGACAAAGCCGTACAAGGTGGCCAGCGTGGCCAGCAGGCCAGACATCCCTGCGATGACAGGGCCTGCATGACGCGTGAGGACATCGGCCCACCCTTGATCCAGTGGCTCCCCGTCCAGCATCAACACAGGGCCAAACTCGGCATGAGCTGGGCTCAGGGGCGCTGAAAATCTCAGCATGGCATGCGCAGGCTCATTGGCCGTGGCCAGGCGGGCTTTGAGACTCCAACCCACCACTTGCGTGGTGGCGGGCATGAAGCTGGCATCATCGATCACAGCCACGACCCAGCCTTGCGGGTCACCAGAAGGCGTCTGAGCCTTGGCTGCGTGCACCATCAACCAATGCAGGCGGCCATGAACGTCCACGAGTGCGGCGCTCAGCAAGGGTTCATCAAAAGCAGACAGCCCGGCAACCTCGACCTGCCAGAACCTCTGTAAGGCGCTTTTTGAAGTCTCCGCCAGGTGAAGCCACCCCATCACTTCCTGAATGGCCGGCGCGTTGCGCTTGATGCTCAACAAATGGCCGGGCTCAAAGCCCCCGCCCGTCATGCTCGGCGGTGTCTCGCCTTGCACCCAGCGATCGCTGGCATGGCCCAGCTGCCACCGCCTGTAGCTCAAGCGGTCAGACGTCTGCGCAGCCACCTGCTGCGACAAGGCCTCGAAATCTCGCTGATCGCGCCGCTGGTCCGAGGTCCACAAGGCCGTGACCGCCAGCGCGGTGCTCACCAAGCCGATGAGGGCGATCATGCTCATGGCCCGCCAGGGCTTGGCGCCCTGCGTCCACCCTTCCAGCACATCGAGGGTGTGGAAGAGCACCTGCGGCACATAGGCCGGTTTGTTCGAGCGGTTCATGGCAAGCCCTTGGCGTCAAGGTTGACGCCGAACCTGGGCAAGGCCGGCAGCAGCGGCTTGCACGGGCTCGGCCGGGGGGTCAGGCCGGTTGGCTGACCATGGACTCGACGCGGTCGATCAGCTCCAAGGGGCTGAAGGGCTTGACCAGGTAGGCATCGGCCCCGGCGTTCTCGCCCATGTCGAGGTCACTGGCTTGCCCACGCGCGGTGAGCATGATGACCTTGATGTGCTTGAGGGCGGGGTCTTGCTTGATGCGCTGGCAGACCTGGTAGCCGTCCAGCAGGCCCGGCATCATGACGTCGAGCAACATGAGGTGGGGCTTCATGGCGCGGGCCATGGCAAGCCCGGTTTCACCATCGTGCGCCTCGTGGATCTCGAAATCACCAAACTCCAAGGTCATGCGGATGAGCTTGCAGATGTCGGGTTGGTCTTCGGTGATGAGGATGCGATGTGACATGTGGACCTCCTGAGGTCGCTGGGAAAAACGCGGAATCTCGTCTTGGGTGTCGGCAAAAATGAGGCTGATCTGGATGAGGGTTGAACCCTTCAGCCCGATTTGCTGGGCGCATTCGTGCTGGGCTTCACACCTGTCGGGGCAGCGGGCGCTGCAGGCTGAGCCCGCTTGGCCATGCTGCGCGCCATGAGTTGGGCCATGTCCTTGGCGTAGCGTTGTGCCTGCTCGACCGACAGTTGCGCGTCCTGCGATGCAGGTGCGCCAGCCGGGATTTCCATCACGAAATCCACCGAGTCAAAATCGTCTTCGATGCGGACATTGCCACCATGTTGCTCGACGATGCGCTGGCTCAAGGCCAAGCCAATGCCAGGGCGTGCCTGCACCTGCTCAAGCCCATCGCCCACGCCGAAGGGCACAAAGGCACTGCGCCTCTCGTGGTTGGAGACAAACAGGCCCTGGTTGCGGGCTCGCAGCATCAAGCGCGTGCCCATGGCCACGATGGAAAACTCGATCAGGCCATCGGCCTGCGCACTGCGGATGGAATGCTCCAGGTACTCCGTCAAGGCCTTGGCCAGCCAGGCATGGCTGCCGTACACCGCCGGCAGGTCAGACTCCAGGCCCGAGGTGCTGATGGTGACATTTCTCGCCTGGGCCAGCGGCAGCACCTGGGAGAGCACCTCTTTGACCAGGTCCTGCATGACGATGCGCTCATCACGCTGAATGGCACCCTGCCCAAACACGCTGACCAGGTCACGCAGCTTGCTCAGCTTGGTGGAGAGCTCGTCGGCCTCGCTGAGCAAGGTCTCCAGCTCGGGGCTTTGGCGGCCGCCTTGTGTGAGGCCGCTCACCTTGGGCAGCTTGTTCATCAGCACTTCGATGGGGTGGGCCATCTCGGCTTCGATGTAGCTGATCAGGTTCTCCAGGGCCGACGAGTACCAGCGCTCCTCGGACACGTTGTTGAGCAGCAGCATCAAGTCATTGCCCACCGGCGCATTGATGACCACGGCGCGGATGGTGTCTGGGTGGGCCTCTTGCGTGGTGATCTCAAAGGCAAAGGGCAACTTGATCATGTCCTGCCCGGCGGCCTTGACGGTGCGGTCAGCGACCGGATCCATCAGGGCGCTGCCCAGCAGGCATGGCGTCATCTGCACGGCGGCCTTGTTGGCATAGCGAACAATGCCATTGCGTTGCACCCAGATGATGCCGCTCTTGACCTGGTCAAAGAGCATGCGAAAAGCGTCATTCATGGCGGCCTCCATTCGTGGTTTGGCGGGCCAGCAACCAACGGCCCACACGGATCGCCAGGGCCTCGGGGCTCACGGGCAATGGCATGACCTCGACACCCGGCGGGAGCGTCTCGTGCACGTATTGAGCCGTGGCTTCAGGCGTCATCAAGGTGAGCACCTGCAGGCCTGAGAGCACATCGCAGCGCTCCAGGGTGCGCAGCATCTCGACACCGTCCATGCCAGGCAGCTCCAGCGTGGTCACCAGCAGTTGAGGGGCTTCGCGACCGATCATGAGCAAAG
>JBEANX010000478.1:0-5077 GCA_041165245.1 Pseudomonadota bacterium | reverse complement strand
CAACACCGGCATTGGCACCTACATCTGGGTCATCAGCAACCGAAAGCCCAAGGCGCGCCAGGGCAAGGTACAGCTGATCGACGCCAGCGGCATGTGGCAGAAGATGCGCAAGAGCCTGGGCAGCAAGCGCAAGGAGCTGAGCGACGCCCACATCGAGCACATCACCCAGCTGTTTGGCCGCTTTGAAGAGGCAACGACTGAAGATGGCAAGCCCATCAGCCGCATCTTTGCCAACGAAGCCTTCGGCTATCACACCATCACGGTGGAGCGCCCGCTGCGCGATGCCGATGGCAAGGTGGTGGTGGGCGAGAAGGGCAAGCAAAAAGGGAAACCCCAACCCGACTCAAGCCTGCGCGACACCGAGAACGTGCCCCTGACGGAAGACGTGGGCGAGTACTTCAAGCGCGAAGTGATACCCCATGCGCCCGACGCCTGGATCGACCCGGACAAGACCAAGGTGGGTTATGAGTTCCCGTTCAACCGGCACTTCTATGTGTTCAAGCCACCGCGCCCGCTGGCCGAGATCGACGCTGATCTGAAGCGCACCACCGACCGCATCCTGGACATGATCAAGGGGCTGTCGGCATGAGCTTTCCGAGGTATCCGGCGTACAAGGACAGTGGTGAGGCTTGGCTGGGCCAGGTTCCTTCGCATTGGAGTGTGATCCGTACCCGTTGGCTGTGTCAGATTCAAAAGAGAATCGTCGGCGAGTTGGGTTATGACGTGCTGTCGATCACACAGCAGGGCATCAAAGTTAAGGATATCGACAGCAATGATGGGCAGTTGTCGATGGACTACTCCAAGTACCAATTGGTTGAGGTTGGTGACTTCGCCATGAACCACATGGACTTGCTGACGGGATATGTGGATATCGCTACCACTCGTGGGGTCACCAGCCCAGACTATCGTGTGTTCTCTTTAAGAGATCGCAGCCGGGTTCTCGACAAGTACCTCTTGTACTTGTTTCAAAGCTGCTATCACGACAAGGTGTTTTATGCCTTTGGTCAAGGAAGCTCACAGTTTGGTCGTTGGAGACTGCCGACAGAAAACTTCAATGACTTTGTTGTGCCTCTCCCCAGCCGAGAAGAGCAACTTGCAGTAGTGAACTTGCTCGACGCGGAGTTAGCCAAGATCGACGCCCTGGTGGCCGAGCAAGAACAGCTCATCACCCTGCTCAAGGAAAAGCGCCAGGCCGTCATCTCCCATGCCGTGACCAAGGGGCTGGACCCGTCGGTGCCGATGAAGGATTCGGGCGTCGAGTGGCTGGGCGAGGTGCCTGCGCATTGGGCGGTTGGCAAATGCGGCTTCTACATCCGAATCTTGTCAGGATTCGCGTTTCCCTCCGGCGCCTTCTCCCAGGACGAGACAAATCACAGGCTATTACGAGGCGCCAATGTGGGCGTCTCTCGTCTGAAGTGGGACGACACCGTCTTCTGGGAACGTTCAGACTGTGATGGCCTTGACGAGTACGAGATGTCTGAAGGTGATCTTGTGATCGGCATGGACCGCCCGCTTATCAGCGAAGGCATGAGGGTGGCCAAAGTAACAGCCGATGATTTGCCTTCGTTGTTGCTGCAACGCGTGGCCTCTCTCAAGGTCGGGCCAAAGCTTAGTGCGGATTACCTGCATCACCTTCTATCGTCTGAGATGTTCATCGCTCATTTTTCGCCGGAAACGACCGGGGTGAGCGTTCCACATATCAGCCCCGATCAAATCAACAACTTCGTTATTCCGGTTCCCCCGTTAGATGAGCAGCGAGCCATCGTCGAACATCTGAGCAACCTGGCTACATCCTACTCGGGCTTGATCAATGAGGCTGTTCTATCCGTTGAACTACTGCGCGAACGCCGCTCCGCCCTCATCTCCGCCGCCGTCACCGGCCAGATCGACGTGCGCGGTTTGGCCACCAAGGAAGCCGCATGAGCCCCACCCCCATCGGCAAGCTCCAGCGCGTGCCCCTGCGCGAAGTCTGGAAGCACGAGGCCTACGACTTCACCCAGTGGCTGCAGCAAAACCTCGATGTGCTCAACACGGCGCTGGGCCTGAACCTGGTCAACGCCGAGCGTGAGCAAGCGGCTGGCTCCTTCAGCATCGACCTGGTGGCCGAAGACGATGGCGGCGGCACCGTGGTCATCGAAAACCAGCTGGAAAAGAGCAACCACGATCACCTGGGCAAGCTCATCACCTACGTCACGGCCATGCAGGCGCGCGCGGCGGTGTGGATCATCTCTGAGCCCCGCCGCGCCTGCCGCCTGCGCATCACCGTGGCGGGTGGCTACCGGGCGCCTGAAGCGGAATGGGCCAGCATCCACGACAACGTGGCTGCGGCCATGAATGCCTTGAATGCGGCCTTGCAGCCGTACTTGAAGAAGCTCAAGTTGGGCTCTTGACGGTGCCGAAGGGTGACGATGGGTGCCCAGTTTTTGCTGATCTTCGAGGCCTTTGATACCATCCTGTGGCAACACACGGGCAGAAGTCATGCGAGTTGAACAGAAACAGGCAAGACGCGACAAGCTGGACCACGACGAAGCACTTGAGTCGTTTCATGGTTACGTCTATGAGCAACTCAACTCGCCGCGCAAAGACGAAATCCTCCAGCGTGCCGCCCAGCGCATTCAGCTCTGGCAGCGCGACAAGTTGTGCAGCAGCTACTACATCCGATTCTGGTCGTCGGTTGTCAAGGCGGGTGACAGCGAGACCTTCAAAGCCAAGGTGCTGAACGCCTCCAAGCAGCGCTCTGCCGCCATGATGCAAAACACCCCCTTCTCGTTCCTGATGCGGGAGCGCAGTTGAACCGCCTTCAATTGCATGCGCTGCTGCGCAAGGCCAAAGAATTGAGCGGGCACACTGAGTTCGTGATCGTGGGCTCCTTGGCCATCCTGGGTGCGGTGGCTGATCCACCGGATGCCATGGTCGTGTCCATCGACGTGGATACCTACATGAAAGCCGACCCAGGCCGCACGGGTGAGCTCTGCGAGGCCTTGGGTCAAGGCTCGCCATTTGAAGCCGAGCACGGCTATTACCTCGACCCGGTGTCACCCAACCTTCCCTCGTTTCCCGAGGGCTGGGAGAGCAGGCTGATCCAGATTGACTTTGGCGATGTGCGGGCTTTTTTCGTGGAGGCCAATGACGTGGCGGTGTCCAAGTACATCCGGGGCGACGAGCGCGACATGCGCTGGATTCGGGAAGGCTTGATCAGCGGCTTGCTGAGCATGGATGCCATCGAGCGCCTGATTGGCAGCGCCCGCACTGCTGAAAACTGGGAATTACCAGCAGCCAGAAAACGAATGGCAGGCCACAAGAAGCGCCTGAAACTCTGAAAACTGAAGGAAAAGTCTGCGCCCCGATGACTTCTGAAGAAAAAATCGCGGCGCTGAAGATTTTTCTCGACAAAAACACAGGGTTGGCAGAGATCAGCCCAGGGAGCCACACGTGGCATTGCACAAAGAAATCGAATTCGAAAACGACATCTGCAACCACCTGGCCGCCAATGGCTGGCTGTATGCAGAGGGCGATGCCAAGGGCTACGACACGCCCCGCGCCCTCTTCCCGGCCGACGTGCTGGCCTGGGTGCAAGACACCCAACCGGATGCCTGGGCCGCGCTGAACAAAACCCACGGCGCCCACGCCGAGGCCACCCTGCTCGACCGCCTGCGCAAGCTGCTGGACGACCGAGGCACCCTGGAAGTGCTGCGCGTAGGCGTGGAGCTGCATGGGGTGAAGGCGCCCATCAAGCTCAGCCAGTTCAAGCCAGCCCTGGCCATGAACCCTGAGCTGCAGGCCCGCTATGCCGCCAACCGCCTGCGCGTGGTGCGGCAGGTGCGCACCAACCATGACGATGTGATCGACCTGGTGCTCTTCCTCAACGGCATTCCGGTGGCCACGGCTGAGCTGAAGTCAGAGTTCACGCAGGGCATCAACGAGGCGGTGGAGCAATACCGCTTTGACCGCATCCCCAAGCCCAAAGGCAAGCCTTTTGCCGAGCCCTTGCTGGAGTTCCCGCGTGGCGCGCTGGTGCACTTTGCGGTGACCAACCGCACGGTGATGATGGCCACCAAACTGCAGGGGCCCACCACCCACTTCCTGCCCTTCAACCGCGGCGACCATGGCGGCGCGGGCAACCCGCCCAATGGCCAGGGCCACCGCACGAACTACCTGTGGGAAGAGGTCTGGCAGCGCGACAGCTGGCTGGAGATCATCGGCCGCTACCTGGTCACCAAGAGGGACGACAAAAAGAGGCCCTCTGCCATCTTGTTCCCCCGGTATCACCAGCTCGACGCCACGCGCCAGCTGGTGGCGCAAGTGCTGCAAGAAGGCGTGGGCCACCGCTACCTGATCCAGCACAGCGCAGGCAGCGGTAAGACCAATTCAATTGCCTGGACAGCCCACTTCCTGGCCGACCTGCACGACACTGGCAACAACAAGCTGTTCAGCACCGTGCTGGTGGTGAGCGACCGCACCGTGCTCGACACCCAGCTGCAAGAAGCCATCTTTGACTTCGAGCGCACGGCCGGTGTGGTGGCCACCATCAAGGGTGAAAGCCAGAGCAAGAGTGGCGAACTGGCCGAGGCCCTGGCCGGTGGCAAGAAGATCGTGGTGTGCACCATCCAGACCTTCCCCTTCGCGCTGCAGGCCGTGCAAGAGCTGGCCGCCACGCAGGGCAAGCGCTTCGCCGTGATCGCTGACGAGGCGCACAGCTCGCAAACGGGCGAATCCACCAGCAAGCTCAAGCAACTGCTCAGCGCCGAAGAAGTCAAGGAGCTGGAAGACGGCGGTGAGGTGGCCGCCGAAGACATCCTGGCTGCGCAGATGACGGCCCGTGCTGGCCAGCCCGGCAGCACCGCAGCCGTGACCTATGTGGCCTTCACCGCCACGCCCAAGTCCAAGACGCTGGAGCTGTTCGGCCGCAAGCCCAAGCCCGATGAGCCCCCAGGCCCTGGCAATCTGCCAGCGCCCTTCCATGTGTATTCGATGCGCCAGGCCATTGAAGAGAAGTTCATCCTGGATGTGCTCAAGAACTACACCTCGTACAAACTGGCCTTCAAGCTGGCCCACGAGGGCAAGGAATGGGACGACA
>JBEANX010000477.1:0-3535 GCA_041165245.1 Pseudomonadota bacterium | reverse complement strand
CCACCAGACGGGGCAACTGCATGCTGCCGAGGCGCTTTACCAGCAAGTGCTCAAGCGCCAGCCTCGCAACCACGATGCCTTGCACTACCTGGGCGTGCTTTGCGTGCAAGCGCAAAGGTTGGAGGAGGGCATGGGCTTGATCGCCAAAAGCCTCAAGCTGGTTCCCGCCCAACCCCAAGCCCACTTGCACCTGGGCAATGCCATGAGCGCGGCAGGACGCTTCAAAGAAGCCTTGGCCGCTTATGACAAAGCACTGGCCTTCCAGAGTGCATACCCTGACGCCCACAGCAACCGGGCACAGACCTTGTTGATGATGGGCCACGCCGAGCAGGCTTTGGCCAGTGCAGACAAGGCCCTGAGTTTGGGCGTTGCCTTCCCGCAGGCCCATGCGATCCGCGGTGATGCTTTGCGTTCCCTGAGTCGCCATGCCGATGCTGTGTTGGCATACGACCAGGCGTTGGCCTTGGGCGGCCATCAGGCTGATTGGCACTTGCATCGAGGCTTGGCGCTGGCGCTGCTCGGGCAGCTCGAGCAAGCCGAGCGTGCTTTTGATCAGGCCATTGCCCTCGGTCCCCACTTGGCGGATGCCCACAGCAACCGAGGTGTCGTCCTGCAAGAACAAGGTCGGCTGGATGAAGCCATCGAGGCCTTCGCCGAGGCGGTGCGGCTCAACCCTGCTCTCTCAGCCGCCCACAACAGCCTGGGTGTGGCCCTCCAGCAGCAGGGTCGAGTCGCGCAGGCGCGTGAGTGCTTTGAGCAGGCGTTGCGCATTCAGCCACAGTTCCTACAAGCACAGGGCAACCTCCTCTTCACGTTGAGCCACGATGCCACGTGTGCTCCTGATCAGTACTTGGAGCAGGCCCAGCGTTATGGCGACATGCTCGATCGTCACGTGCAGGCGCTGGGTTCATCGTTTGCCGATTGGCCACACACCCCCTCACTGAACCTGGGTGATCCCATTCGCGTGGGGCTTTTGTCAGGCGATCTCAACGGCCACCCGGTGGGCTTGTTCCTGCTGGAAGTGCTCAGACAGATCGATCCATCGCGCTTGCGAGTCGTGGCTTATGCCACCCATGCCCTCGCAGACGAAGTCTCAACTGAGTTGCGTGCGCATGTGCAGGACTGGGTGTGCTTGGAGGGCATGAGCGATGTGCAAGCCGCACAGCGCATCCATGCCGATGGCTTGCACCTTTTGCTGGATCTGTCAGGCCATACCGCACGCAGCCGCTTGCCGGTGATGGGTTTTCAGCCCGCACCCATCCAGGCCTCGTGGCTGGGTTACCTGGCCAGCACGGGGGTGCGGCAGATCGGCCACATCCTCGTGGATCCGGTCTCGGCGCCCATGTCATCCCAAGCATTCTTCACCGAGCGCATTGCCCATTTGCCAGAAACCATCAATTGTTTCTCTGCCCCGCCTGAAGACGCTCGCCTGGCCTTGCAAAACACACCTGCCTTGCAGCGGGGATACGTCACGTTTGGTTGCTATCAAAACCTCGCCAAAATCACGGACGACATGCTCACAGCTTGGTCGTCGATTCTGGCCTCGACACCGAATGCCCGTCTGCGCATCCAGAACCGTCAGATGACTCAGGCTGCATCGCGGGCATTGCTCAGCGAGAGGCTTCGGGCCCATGGCATCGACGTGGCACGTGTGGACATGGCCGGTGGCGTTGCGGGGCGGGTCGAGCACCTCGCGTCGCATGGCGAGGTGGACATCTTGCTCGACACCTTCCCTTACCCTGGCATCACCACCACCTGCGAGGCGCTTTGGATGGGCGTTCCCACCGTGACTTGCATGGGTGAGACCATGCTCTCGCGCCAAGGTGGAAGCATCCTCCACACAGCAGGCTTGGACTCATGGGTGGCCCAAGACCCATCAGCCTATGTGGAACTGGCGTGCGCACATGCCAAAGACATCACGGCGTTGAACCAGTTGCGCTTGAGCTTGCGCGAGCAAGTCAGGCCCACAGCGCTGTTCAACGGCACGCGCTTCGCCCGGCAGCTGGAAGCCTGTTTGATGCAACTGTGTCATCCACACCTCAGCCCGCGGGCCTGACGCCACCAAGAAAAAAGGCCCGTCCGAAGACGAGCCCAAATCGCGTTGCCGCGCGAATCCCTAGGAGACAGACAAGAAACTCAGTGCAAATTCATGCGTGCAGTTCGCGCTCTGGCGCGTCATCAACGCTTTCAACATCGGTGTCCAGGCCATCGGCCTCACCCACCATGGGAATCAGGGGCTTGTCCAGCGGGCGGCACACCCGGCTTTGCAAACGGTTCAAGCGTTCAGAGCGCTCCATGGCCTCAAACACCGCCTGGGGGTCCATCATGAGAGCAAATGGGTTGGCATACAGACCAGTCTTTTGCATACAGCCTCCGGTGAAAGCAATCGCGTTGTGATGGGTTCACTGTAGGTCTGGGGGCCCAAGTCCACCAGTCGCTGCGCAGCTAAACCTCATGTCAGAAATTCTCTGACAGGCTGTCATCCAACGGTGCGTTCAAACCCTTACTCAGGCCAGGGTGCGCGCGAACAAAGTCTCGAAATTGCGGCTTGTCGCATGGGCAATGGCGTCCACCTCCACGCCCTTGAGTTCCGCCATCTGTTTTGCCACATAGGGCACGTAAGCGGGCGTGTTGGTCTTGCCGCGGTACGGCATGGGCGCCAGGTAGGGGCTGTCGGTTTCGATCAGGCAACGGTCCAGCGGGACAAAGCGCGCAACCTCACGCAGGTCAGCCGCGTTCTTGAAAGTCAGGATGCCTGAGAAAGAGATGTAAAAGCCCAGATCGAGTGCGGCACGCGCCACCGCTTCGCTCTCGGTGAAGCAATGGAACACACCGCCCACCTGCCCTTGCCCTGATTCGCGCAAGATGGCCAGGGTGTCGTCGCTGGCTTGCCGGGTGTGGATCACCATGGGCAGGCCCGTGAGCCGCGAAGCCTCGATGTGCACCCGAAAGCGATCGCGTTGCCAAGCCATGTCGGCCACGGTGCGCTCGCCCAAGCGGTAGTAATCCAGCCCAGTCTCACCGATGCCCACCACACGGGGCAAAGCAGCGCCGTCGAGCAGGTCCTGAAGCACGGGTTCGCGCACGCCTTCGTTGTCCGGATGCACACCCACCGTGGCCCAGAGGTTGTCGTGGCCGAGTGCCAGGCCGTGCACGCTCTCGAACTCCTCCATCGTGGTGCAGATGCAGACCGCCTCATCGACCCGCGCGGCGCGCATGTCCGAGAGGATGTCGGGCAGCCGGGCCCTGAGTTCGGGGAAGCTCAGGTGGCAATGCGAGTCGATGAAGTTCACAGGGTCTGGGTGGGCTTGGACGACGAGATCGAGGTGCCGAGGATTTCGTCGATGCGCACCTTCAGCATGCGCGTCTTCTCGTCACTCGGGAAACGCACGCCCACGCCCTGGGTGCGGCCACCGGAGGTGTTGGGCGGCGTGATCCAGCCGACCTTGCCGGCGACCGGGTAGCGCTGCGGGTCGCCGGGCAGCGAAAGCAGCAGGTAGATGTCGTCGCCGAGCTGGTAGTCGCGGGTGGTCGG
>JBEANX010000476.1:0-7002 GCA_041165245.1 Pseudomonadota bacterium | reverse complement strand
GATGGCGCCACCACCACCGCGTCCATCGCGGTGACAGTGCAGGCCGTGGTGGACCTGCCGGTGCTGGCCTTGCCCACGGTGCCGGTGTTCAACGAAGACACCCCGCTGATTTTCGCTAACCTGGTGGGCCAAAAGATCTCGGTGGGCGATGTGGACGGCCAGGTGCTGGACATCCGACTGAGTGTGCCTGTGGGCGGCCTCACGCTCAACCAGACCGCAGGCTTGAGCATCAGCGAAGGAGATGGGGTCAATGACGGCACCATCCGTGTCTCAGGCACGGTGGCCAACATCAATGCAGCGCTGGCCCAGCTGGTCTACACGCCGGGTGCCGACTACAACGGTCCCGTGGCCCTGAGCATCGATCTGGGCCAGTTGGGGCAGCTCTTGTCGGTTCATGCAAGCCTGCCCTTGGGCATCGCGCCGGTGGCTGACATCGTGGACGACCAGGTCAACACCACGGTCAACAAAGCTGTTTCCTTCAATGTGCTGGCCAATGACACGTTCGAGAACGCGGGCCGGCAGGTGACGTCCTTCAGCACGCCGGCGCATGGCGTGGTCAGCATCAATGCCCAAGGGCAGGCGGTGTACACACCCGGCGCTGGGTTCACGGGCAGCGACAGTTTTACTTACACCGTCACGTCCAATGGCACCACGGAGACCGCCACCGTCACCGTGTTGATCAACAACCAGGCACCCACGGCAGGCACGCCGCCAGCGAGCCAGTCTGCCCTGGACAGCCAGACCGTGCGCTACGACGTGTCTGCCAGCTTCGCTGACCCCGATGGCGATGCGCTGAGCTATACCGCCACCGGCTTGCCTGCGGGCCTGAGCATGGACGCCAACACAGGCGTCATCACCGGCACCTTGAGCAGCTCGGCCTCGCAAAGCGGCTCGGATGGCGCACAGGCTGGCAGCTACGCCATTGTGGTCACCGCCAGCGATGGGCGTGGCGGCCAGGTGAGCCAGAGCTTCACCTTGAGCGTGGCCAACCCAGGCCCCACCGCGCATGCCGACGCAGCCAATGTGAATGAAGACGCCACCTTGAACGGCAATGTGCTGACCAACGATGCGGACCCGGATGGCGATGCGCTGAGCGTCAACACCACGCCCGTGCTCAGCCCCAGCCATGGCACGGTGGTGATCTCAAGCAATGGCAGCTATGCCTACACGCCCAACGCCAACTTCAACGGCACCGACTCTTTCACCTACCAGGTGACAGACGCTCAAGGCGGCATCTCACAGGCCACCGTGTCCATCACGGTTGCGGCGGTGAACGACGCCCCCACATCCAGCACGATTGCCGACCGCGCCAACACGGCGGGTGCGGCTGTCTCGCTCAATGGCAGCATGGCCTTCAGCGATGTGGATGGCGATGCTTTGACGTATGCCGCCACGGGCTTGCCGCCAGGCCTGGTGATGGATGCTGCAACGGGCGTGATTTCGGGCAGCCCCACCTTGGCGGGCAACTACACCGTGACGATCTCGGGCACCGACCCTTCGGGCGCCAGCACCTCGCAGACCTTCACCTGGGCCATTGCGGCAGCGCCCAACAATGCGCCAAACACCTCAGGGGTGCTGGGTGCGCAATCGGGTGCAGACGGAGCCACGTTCTCGCTGGCCACCGCGGGCAAGTTCACCGACCCTGATGGCGATGCTTTGAGCTACAGCGCCACAGGCCTGCCCCCGGGCTTGAGCATCAACACGGCCACCGGCGTGATCTCGGGCACCTTCACGTCGGATGCGTCTCAAGCGGCCAGCGGTGGCGTGTTCACCGTGGTGGTCACGGCCAGTGATGGCCGAGGCGGCTCGGCGCAGCAAGGCTTTACCTTGAGCGTGAGCAACCCAGTACCCACGGCGGGTGCCGATTCGGCCTCGGTGGCCGATGATGGCGTGCTCACCGGCAATGTGCTGGGCAACGATGCAGACCCTGATGGCGACGACCTGCGTGTGGTCACGCCGCCGGTGCTGAGCCCCAGCCATGGCACGTTGGTGATTGCAGCCAATGGCAGCTACACCTACACGCCCCATGCCAACTTCAACGGCACCGATTCCTTCACCTATGAAGTGTCGGACGGTCAAGGTGGCACCTCCCAGGCCACGGTGACGATCACGGTCACAGCTGTCAACGATGCACCCACCTCCACCGCTGTGGCTGACCGAGCCACGACCGCTGGCAGCACGGTTTCAGTCAATGCCAGCATGGCCTTCAGTGATGTCGACGGTGATGCACTGACTTATGCCGCCACGGGCTTGCCGCCCGGCCTGGTCATTGATGCGGCCACAGGCGTGGTTTCGGGTAGCCCCACGATGGCTGGCAACTACACCGTCACGATCTCTGGCACCGACCCATCGGGTGCCAGTACCTCGCAGACCTTCACCTGGGCCATTGCAGCAGCGCCCAACAACGCGCCGAACACCTCGGGCACCTTGGGTGCGCAAGCGGGTGCCGATGGCTCGGTGTTCTCTCTGGCCACAGCTGGCGGTTTCACCGACCCCGATGGCGACTCCTTGAGCTACAGCGCCACAGGCCTGCCCCCGGGCTTGAGCATCAACACGGCCACCGGCGTGATCTCGGGCACCTTCACCTCGGATGCGTCCCAAGCGGCCAGCGGTGGCGTGTTCACCGTGGTGGTCACAGCCAGCGATGGCCGCGGTGGCTCTGCCCAGCAAGGTTTCACGCTGAGCGTGAGCAACCCTGCGCCCACTGCGAATGCCGATTCGACCTCTGGCAGCGAAGACGCCGCCATCACCGGCAATGTGCTGACCAACGACACCGATGCGGACCAGGACACCCTGAGCGTGGTGACCACGCCAGCGGTGAACCCCAGCCACGGCACCGTGGTGCTGGCCTCTGATGGCAGCTACACCTACACGCCCAACGCCAACTTCAGCGGCACCGACAGCTTTACCTACACCGTCACCGACGGGCAGGGCGGCACCTCGCAGGCCACGGTTTCCATCACCGTGGCGGCCGTGAACGACGCGCCCATCTCGACGGCGGTGGCTGACCGCGCCAACACGGCGGGCAACACCGTGACCGTCAACGAGAGCGTGGCCTTCAGCGATGTGGATGGCGATGCGCTCACCTATGCCGCCACAGGCCTGCCTCCTGGCCTGGTGATCAACGCGAGCACGGGCGTGGTGTCGGGCAGCCCCACCACGCCTGGCAGCTATGTGGTCACTGTCTCTGGCACCGACCCATCGGGTGCGAGCACCTCTCAAACCTTCACCTGGGCCATTGCAGCGGCGCCGAACAACGCGCCCAACACGGCGGGCATGCTGGCCACGCAGACCGCCAATGACGGCGGCACTTTCAACCTGCCCACGGCCACTGCCTTCACCGACCCTGATGGCGACACCTTGAGCTACAGCGCCGCAGGCCTGCCCCCAGGCCTGAGCATCAACACCAGCACGGGTGTGATCTCCGGCACCCTCACGGCAGGCGCCTCGCAAGCCGCCAACGGTGGCGTCTTCACTGTGGTGGTCACGGCCAGTGACGGCCGCGGCGGCTCGGCTCAGCAAGGTTTCACGCTGAGCGTGAGCAACCTTGCACCCACGGCGAACGCCGACACAGCATCAGGCAATGAAGACACCGCCATCACCGGCAATGTGCTCACCAACGACCGGGATGCCGATGGCGACACGCTGAGCGTGGACACCACGCCTGTGAGTGGCCCGAGCCATGGCACGGTCGTGCTCAATGCCGACGGCACTTTCGTCTACACGCCTCAAGCCAATTACTTTGGCAACGACAGCTTCAGCTACACCGTGCGCGACGCCAATGGCGCGACCTCGGTGGCCACCGTGACTGTGCGCGTGGCTTCGGTCAATGACGCCCCGATCACCAGCACGGGCCCTGTGGCCCAAAGTGCGAGCGTGGGCGCGGCCTTGAGCCAGGATGTGGCCAGCCTGTTCACCGACGTCGATGGCGATGCCTTGAGCTTCTCGGTGGCTGGCCTGCCGCCTGGCCTCAGCTTCGATGTGGGCACCGGCCAGATCACCGGCACGCTCACCATGGCTGGCAGCTTCAGCGCCGTGGTCACCGCCAGTGACGGCCGTGGTGGCATCGCGACGCAGACCTTGAGTTACACCGTGGCGCCGGCCGCCGTGGCTCCAACACCAGCTCCGTCGCCTGCGCCCACGCCTGCTCCCGAGCCAGCGCCTGCTCCTTCTGTTGAAGCTCCCGCTCCCGCTCCCGCTCCCGAACCGACACCGGCTCCAGCGCCAGCGCCAGCCCCGATCCCCACGCCAGCGCCTTCACCTGCGCCCGTGCCCGATCCCGTGCCCGCGCCAGCGCCAGCGCCCGTGCCAGCACCCAACCCGGCACCCAGCCCAACGCCAGCGGAGCCAGCCCCCGCACCGGTGGCCAATCCGCCGTCCGCTGGCGCAGCTCCCCCTGTGCCCGTTGCACCTTCAGCTCCGGTGGTAGAAGCGGTGCCCACGTCTGATGTCACGGTGGCCATGATGGCCGTGCAGCCTGCGACCGTGGCGGAGGGCCTGGATGCCAATTCGACCCGCCTTGCGCCCAAGGACGCCACCCGTGTCACCAGCTACGACCCGCTGCTGCTTGATGCCGTCAACAGCGTCAAGCGCCTCGATGGCGTCATGACCGCCTTCAAGGACGCCAGCATTGGCAGCGCTGTGGTGGCCGTGAGCAGCCTGGGGGCCAATGCCGACTTGAGTGGCCAGGAGTCACCCGTCAGCATGGCCGTGGGTGATTTGAATGAGTCCTACCGCGCCCCCATGCAAGTGGGCAGCACGTTCAGTGGCAACTTCGACGACGGCTCGCGACTGAACAATGGCGGTGCCTCTGGCGTCGGTGGGGGCGGTGCCGGTTCCGGCATCCTCGGCGTTCAGGGCATGTACTTGCCCGCGCAAGAGGTGGCTGGTGCCCCTGCACCTGTGCCATCGGCAGCGGCAACACCAACGGCCGCCACGGAGACCATCAAGTCCAGCGCTTTGCAGCCGAAAACCTTTGCAACACAGTTGCGCGGTGCAGTCTCCAAGCGCATGTCTGATCTAGAGGATCTGGACCAAGCCTTGAGCTGAGGGGCAGCATGAGTGAGCCATTGATGATGAACCGCAGGGGCCTTGTGGCCTATCTTGCTGGCATGCCCTTGGTGCTGGCGGGGTGTCAAACCCCCCCGAGCAAGGTTGACTTTGACCAAAGCGCGGTCGAGCTCAAGAAGGACCTGGACAAGCTCATCAAGGCATCTGAGCCTGTGAAGGGCCCCATTTCCTTGTACGAGGCCATGGCGCGTGCGCTCAAGTACAACCTCGACAAGCAAATCGAGTTGATGGACGAGGCGCTCAAAGCCAAGCAACTCAAGGTCAAGCGCTTTGACATGCTGCCCGGCGTGGTGGCTGGCTATGGCTGGAACGGCCGCAACAACGAGGCGGCCTCGCGCAGCAAATCATTGCGCACGGGCAACGAGTCTTTGGAGTCATCCACCTCGAGCGAGCAATACAACACCACCGCTGATTTGACCGTCAGCTGGGACGTGCTCGATTTTGGCTTGGCCTATGTGCGAGCCAGGCAGCAGGCCAACGAGGCCTCGATTGCCCTGGAGCGGCGGCGCAAGGTCATCAACCGCATCATCGAAGACGTGCGCACCGCCTATTGGCGCGCCGTCAGCGCAGACCGCACCTTCAAGCGCTTGGTGGCGGTCGAAGCGATGGCCCAAAAGGCATTGGCGCAATCGGCCGAATTGGAAGCGCGTCGCATTGTGTCGCCCTTGACGGTGCTGTCCTACCAGCGTGATTTGCTGCAAGTGCAAGGCGAAGTCCAGAAGCTGCAACGCGAGTTGACGCTCTCCAAGATTCAGCTGGCGGCGCTGATGAACCTGCCGCCTGACACCTCCTACACCTTGGTGTTGCCAGACCGGACCGATGTGGTGCCCGAGCTGCCAGGCTCTGCCAACGAGATGATCATGGTGGCCTTGCGCTACCGGCCTGAGATGCACGAGTCGGAGCTTCGCCAATCTTCGCTGGAGCTGGAAAAAGACGCCGCATTTCTGCGCAGGCTGCCCTCGGTCAAAGCCATCCTCGGCCTCAACCACGACTCCAACCAGTTCGTCTACAACAATGATTGGCTGTCGCTCAGCTCGCGTGTGAGCTGGAACCTCATCAGCCTGTTCCGTGGACCGGCGGAGCGTGAGGCACTCGACACCGAGCTCATGGTGGTCCACCAGCGTGACCTGGCGCTCACCCTGGCCATCATGACGCAGACCCACGTGGCGCGGGTTCGCTTCATCCGGCTCACCCAGGAGCTCAACACCAACAAGCGCTCGCAGACGGTGCAAAGCCGCATCACGGCGCTGTCTCGCAACGGTTTCAAGGCCCGCTCGGTGAGCCAGCAAAACCTAGTGCGAGAAGAAATGAACGATGTCTTGGCGGAAGTTCGCTACGACGTTGCCTACGCTGATTTGCAGAATGCTTACGCGAACCTCTACGCGTCGATGGGCCTGGACAACTTTGACGAGGACATCAACGACAAGATGGGCATTCAGGCCATTGCCGAAAAACTGGAGGAGCACTGGCAGGATCGCGCCAGCACCTTGCCTCCCATGCCGGTGCCCAAATCATGAACCGTTTCAGCCTGTCTGATGGCCTCACGCTGTCCCCCTGGTGGGCCTGCTGCTTGATCGCATTCGCCACGGCATCTCTCGCCGGCCCGCCTGTGCAAGGCAGTCATGTCAAGATCGCCTCAGCACCCATGACACCCGTGGCCTTGCCATCGGCACCTGTGCAGCCACTGAAAGCGACTCCCGCTTCCTTGTCGCTGCCTGCGGCCGAGTCTTCCACCGGCCTGGATGGCCGTGCGCGCGGCGTGATCCGATCCATCAACGAGGCCACGCTGTCGGCCCGCATGACAGGCTTCATCAGCCGCATGCCGCTCAAAGAGGGCGACGCCTTCGCCAAGGGCGATGTGCTGGTTGAGTTCGATTGCGAGCGGCAACTGGCCGAAGCCAAAGCTGCCATTGCCTCCGTGCAGATCCAGAA
>JBEANX010000475.1:0-3448 GCA_041165245.1 Pseudomonadota bacterium | reverse complement strand
TTCTGCGGCGAAACCGAGGGCGAGAAGAAGATCGGTGGCCTGCACTTCGTGGGCCGTTACGTGCAGCTGCAAAAGTCGGGCGAAGCTTGCCGCCTGCCCAACTTCAAGAGCAATGAAGTGGTGCCCGGCAGCATTTACTCCATGGGCGTGAAGATGAAAAAAGCCAATGGCCAGTTCATCTCGCACGAGATCAAAGGCTATGGCTTGACCTACAGCGCCGCTGAGATCCTCAAGGCCGGCACCCGCGCCCTGGCTGAGAACCCCACCAGCAGCAGTTCCAGCACCGCCTGCTTGCAGCGCGTGTCCGATGGCCCCACCCAATACACCATGGTGTTTGTGCGCCGCAAGCAAGGCGTGCGCACCTTCTACCCCGATGCCACGCCCGACAAGGCCGCCACCCAGCCGTGCAAGGCCGAGTGGGCTGTGAACTGACGCAGCTGGCCTTAGGCTTTCTTGAGCTTGGGGTTGCGTTGGCCCATCACGGCTTCGTGCAGCTCGTCCAGCGGCAGCACGTCGTCGGCTGCGCCGAGTTTGATGGCCTCTTTGGGCATGCCAAACACCACGCAGCTGGCCTCGTCTTGCGCAAAGGTCACGGCGCCGGCTTGTTTCATCTCCAGCAGGCCGCGCGCGCCGTCGTCACCCATGCCCGTCATGATGATGGCGATTGCGTTGCGGCCCGCACTTTGCGCGACCGAGCCAAACAGCACGCTCACGCTCGGCCGGTGGCGTGACACGGGCGGGCCGTCTTTGACAACGGCGTGGTAGTAAGCGCCTTGTCGGCGCACTTGCAGGTGGCGCCCGCCCGGCGCGATCAAGGCCTGACCGGGCAGCACGCGCTCGCCATCTTCGGCCTGCTTGACCCGGATCGCGCAGATGCTGTCCAAGCGGGTGGCAAAGGCCTGTGTGAATTGCTCGGGCATGTGCTGCACCACCACGATGCCGGGCGAGTTGATGGGCAGGCGGCTGAGCAGCAGCTCCAGCGCTTGCGTGCCGCCGGTGGAGGTGCCAATGGCCACGAGCCGGTCGGTGGTCTCGACCATGGCGCGCATGGGCAGCACATGGCGAGGCGTTGAGTCCGTGGTGCTGCCTGCCGCCCCAGCGCCTGTTGACGCGCTTGTGTTCGCGGGTCGTGCGGCACCCAGTGCCGCCACGGCAGGCATGCTCGAGCGCCGGCCCAGGGCGCGCATGTTGGCACCGGCTGCGGCCTTGACGGTGGCCACCAGGCGCTGGCCCTGGCTTTGCAGGTGGTCTTTCAAACCCGAGGTGGGTTTCTCGACGATCTCAAACGCACCGGCCTGCAACGCCTCCATCGTGGTGGGTGCGCCTTGGGTCGTCAAGGTCGAGCAGATGATGACGGGCGTGGGCCGTGTGCTCATGATCTGGCGCAAGAAGGTGATGCCGTCCATGCGGGGCATCTCCACGTCCAGCACGATCACATCGGGCCACTCTTTCTCCATGGCGCGCATGGCAAACAGCGGGTCGGAATGGGCGCCGATCAGCTCGATGCCCGCGTCTGCTGACAGCAGCGAGCCCACCACCTGCCGAACCACGGCGGAGTCATCCACCACCATGGCCTTGATGCGTTTTGTCTCGCTCATGTGTGACCTCGTTCAGTGCAGTCGGTAAACCGTGGGGACCATGGGCTTGACGACATCGGTGATGCCGCTCAGCGTTTCGGAATGGCCGATGAAGAGCATGCCGCCTGGCTTGAGTTTGCGTGCCACCGATTCGACGATCTTGCGCTTGCCATCGTTGTCAAAGTAGATGAGCACATTGCGCAGGAAGATCATGTCGAACGCATCGATGTTGGGTAGGGGCTCCATCAGGTTGATCTGTTGAAAGCTCACGCGCTTTCTCAAGCTGGCCTCGATGCGGTAGAGGCCTTCGTTCTCGTCAAAGCCCTCCAGCAGGTAGCGCTGTGCCAGTGGCCGCGGGATCTCATCGGCACGCTGCTTGGGGTAGATGCCTTGGCGTGCGTCGTCCAGCACCTTGGTCGACAAGTCAGACGCAAAGATGCTCCAGGGGCGATCGCCCAGGATCTCGGTGAGCGTCATGGCCAGGCTGTAGGCCTCTTCGCCGGTGGAGCTGGCGGCGCTCCAGATGCGCAGAGGGCCTTGCAAGCCGGCTTTGACGCGGGCGGTGAGCTCCTGGCGCAGCAGGTCAAAGTGCTTGGGCTCGCGGAAGAAATGCGTCTCGTTGGTGGTCAGCAGGTCGATGGCCATCTGGCGTTCGCCGGGCTCGCGGTCGGATTCGATCAGGGCCAGGTAGTCGCGGTAGGTCTCGATGCCAAAGTGCCTCAAGCGCCGTGAGAGCCTGCCGCACACCAGCACCTTCTTGCTGTCGGCCAGGCGAATGCCTGAGGCGTTTTCGAAGAAGCGACGCAGCCGGTCGAACTCCTGGTCGGTGATGTCAGCGCCAATCATGGGTGTGCTCCTTGGGGCTCAGTGGTGGGCCTTGGCCTTGGGCATGGGGCGGAACTTGCCCTCGTCCAGGCTGTCGATGCCCACGATGCCGGCCGAGCCCTTGATGGTGTGGGCCGCGCGGAACATCGCGTTGATCAGCTCGCTGTCGTTGGCGTCATGGCCTTGTTCGATGCGCAGCAGGCCTTGCTCCAGCTCTTGGGCCAGCTCGCGCCCTTCCACGAGGAAGGCACTGACAGCGCCTTGGAGGTCGATGGTGGTGCTCATGCGCCAGCTCCTGTCGGGGTTGCGAGGCTGAAGCCACAGCAGTGCTCGGTGTCGGCCGCGCCCAATGCCAGCGAGACGGTGCGCACCACCGCAGAGCAGCTGTGAAGCACGGTCTGGCGGCCCTGCGATTGCAGGGTGCGCGCGGCAGAGATCAGCAGCTGGATGCCGGAGGAATCGATCTCTGGCACGGCGCAGAGGTCCAGGCGAATGGCTTGCACATCAGGCGCTGCGGCGCTGAGCTGTGTCATCAGGCTGGCGCGGGTCTCGGCGGCTTCGGCAATCGTCAAGGTGCCGGCCAGGCTGAGGTGCAGCGTGGCGCCTTCGGTGTGGGCGTGGACCTGGCTCATGGCAGCACCAGCTTTTGAACCGCCGCCAGCATTTGCTCGGGCTTGAAGGGCTTGGTCATCCAGGCGCGGGCGCCTTCGGTCTTGCCGATGGCCATCTTGTCTTCACCGGCTTCGGTCGTCAGCATCATCACGGGGATGAACTTGAGCGCGGCGTTCTTCTTGACCTCTTTGAGGAAGGTCAAGCCGTCCATCACGGGCATGTTCACATCACTGATGATGAGATGAACCTTGCGGCCGTCCAGCTTGCGAAGGCCATCGGCCCCGTCGCAGGCTTCCAGCACTTCGTAGCCAGCGCCCCTGAGGGCGATGCCGACCACGGTGCGCACCGAGGACGAGTCGTCCACGATCATCACGCTTTTGCTCATGGCTTGTGCTCCTGTCTGTCTCAGAACATCACCAGGCCGTCGTCGTCGT
>JBEANX010000474.1:0-3972 GCA_041165245.1 Pseudomonadota bacterium | reverse complement strand
AGGCCCCTGAAGGCCTCAAGGGCTACGAGCATGACGGCAAGTACTACCTGGCTTGGTCCAGCGAGGGCGATTCGAACATCGCCGGCACGGGCAACCGCACCACCGTGTTCGAGTTGGCCTCCGTGAACGCCGCCGTGCCTGAGCCTGAAACCTATGCTTTGATGCTGGCCGGCGCCGGCGTGCTGGGCGCCATGGCGCGCCGCCGCAAGGCCTGAGGCCAAGTCGGAGGGTGCCTCATGCAGCACCCGAAAAAAAAACCAGCGCAGCCCTGAGGCCCGCTGGCTTTTTTCATGGACGAGCGCCCTGCCTCACTGGCCCTGAGGCTCTTCCTGCAGCTTGGTCGGGTCATAGCCCTGCTGTTGCAGCAGGCCGCTGATGATGGCGCGGTCTTGCGGGTTCAGGGTGGGCGTGCGCGAGAGGATCCACAGGTACTTGCGGCCCGGCTCACCGATCACGGCGTAGCGGTAGTCGTCGGCCAGCTGGATCACCCAGTACGGTGCCCACACCGCGTTGATCCACGAGAGGAAGGCCGGTGCAAAACGCACCTCCAGTTGCGAGTTGACGCTGCCCTTGGCCACGGGCACACCCAGCACCTTGGGAGGCTTCACGCGGGCAGCGCCCACCACTTTGCTGATGCTGCCGTCGACCGTCTTGCACTGGTTGATCACCTCGATCTGGCCATTGGCCAGCGGCTTGTACTCGGCCGTGGTGTTGCTCACGCACTGCTTTTGAAAGCTGTTGGGGTAAAGCGCGATCTGATACCACACGCCTTGATAACGGGTCAGGTCCAGCGCCGGCACCGATTGCAGGGCAGGCACAGGGGCAGCAATGGCTTGTGCGGGCAGGGCCACGGCTGCCGCGGCCAAGCTCAAAGAGAACAAAGAGGCACCGACGGTGCGCAAGGCAGCGCGACCCGCCAGGGATGCTTGGAGTTTCATGGTGGTGACCGGTTGGTTTCGAACGATACCGAACAGTACACCAACCAAAGTTTCATGTCTATCCGCAATGCAACGCAGGGCAGCACATGCGGCTCAGTATCCTGCCCGCATGTCCCCTGCCCTGCTGCGCTTCACACCCAGGCAGGGCAAGGTGTCAGCCCTTGGGCTGCATCCACACCAGGCAGCGCTCGGCGTCCAGGCCAGGCACCACCAGCGGGTCGACGCGCAGCACTTCCACCGTGGCGGGCAGCAGGGCCAGTTCGTCGGCGGGGGCCTTGCCCTTCATGGCCATCCAGTGCGAGCCGGGGCCCATGAGCTGGGCCGTCCAGTCGGTGAAGTCATTCAGCGAGGCAAAGGCGCGCGAGGTGATCACGTCGAACTGGCCTTTGAGCTGCTCCACGCGTGCGTGCTCGGCGCGCAGTTGCTGCAGCAAACCCAGCTCGGCCGAGACCTGGCGGATGAAGGCGGCCTTCTTGCCCACCGTGTCCACACAAGTCACCACCACGCCGGGGCACAAGATGGCCAGCACCACCCCAGGCAGGCCGCCGCCACTGCCCACGTCCAGCACCTTGGCGCGGGTGGCGCCTTCGCCCAGGCCGCGCGCTTGCAGGTGGGCCATCAAGGGCTGCACGACCACCAGGCAATCTGCCAGGTGGTGGCTGAGCATCTCTTCAGGCGCACGCAGGGCCGTGAGGTTGTAGGTGCCGTTCCAGCGCTGCAGCAAGGCCATGTAGGCGGCCAGCTTGGCTTGCTGGTCAGGCGTGGTGCTCAAGCCGGTTTGGGCCAGCACCTCGGGCAGTCGGGCCAGCCATTGCTCGGCAGACCACAAGGGGTGGGTGGGTGGCTTGGGTGTGCCGCGAACCATGGGCTTCATGCGGCGGCTCCTTCGCTGCTGCCTTGGTGCTTGTCGTTGGAGGCTGCATGCTGCTTGTCAGCAAAACCGCGAAAGCGCCCTTTCTTCAGGTGGATCAGCAAGAGCGAGATAGCCGCTGGTGTCACGCCTGAAATGCGCGAGGCCTGGCCCAGCGTCTCGGGCCGGTGCTTGAGCAGCTTTTGGCGCACCTCGTGGCTCAAGGCGGTGACCTCGGCGTAGTCCAGTTCATCAGGCAAACGCAGTTGCTCATAGGCGGCAGAGCGCTGAACCTCTTCGTTCTGCTTGTTGATGTAGCCGGCGTATTTGATGCTGATCTCGACCTGCTCGATCACGGCATCGGCCAAGCTCGAGCCCAACTCGGCCACCAAAGCGGTGCGGCTGGGGCCGTCGGTCAGAGGGCGAGTCAGCGCTGTATTGCTGGTGTGTGCATGTGCGCCTGGCTCGGCACCTGCGTTCAAACCTGCGGCCTCACCACCCTGCCCTGTGCCAGCCGGCACGGCAAGCTGGCGCTTGGGGTCGTTGGCGGCAGCCACCTGGGCCACTTCTTCCACCTTGTTGAAATCGACGCCTGGGCGGCGCAGCAAATCGGCAAGCTTGTATTCGTGCTCCAAGGCCTTGCCCAAGAGGCGCTCAGCCTCAGGCGTTGGCACGGTGGCGGGGCGAACCCAGGTGTTTTCCAAACGCTGTGTTTCACGTGAAACAGCGTCGCGCTTGCGGTTGAAGGCGGCCCAGCGTGCGTCGTCCACCAAGCCAATCTGGCGGCCCAGTTCGGTGAGGCGCATGTCGGCATTGTCCTCACGCAGTTGCAAGCGGAACTCGGCCCGGCTGGTGAACATGCGGTAGGGCTCAGACACGCCCTTGGTGATCAAGTCATCGACCAGCACGCCCAGGTAAGCCTGGTCGCGACCCAGGGTGAAGGCTTCACGCCCCTGGGCTTGCAGGGCCGCATTGGCACCCGCGAACAGCCCCTGGGCCGCAGCCTCTTCATAGCCGGTGGTGCCGTTGATTTGGCCAGCGAAGAATAAGCCCTGGATGGAACGGGTCTCGAAGGTGCTCTTGAGCTCGCGCGGGTCGAAGTAGTCGTACTCAATGGCGTAGCCGGGGCGCAAGATGTAGGCGTCTTCCAGGCCAGACATGGTGCGCAAGGCCGCCAACTGGATGTCAAAGGGCAGCGAAGTGCTGATGCCGTTGGGGTAGAACTCGTGGGTGGTCAGGCCCTCGGGTTCCAGGAAGATCTGGTGCGAATCCTTGTCGGCAAAGCGGTTGATCTTGTCTTCGATGCTGGGGCAATAGCGAGGCCCCACCCCTTCGATCACCCCGGTGAACATGGGGCTGCGGTCAAAGCCCGAGCGGATGATGTCGTGCGTCTGCTGGTTGGTGTGGGTGATCCAGCAAGGCATTTGCTGCGGGTGCTGGCTGGCCGTGCCCATGAAACTGAACACGGGCATGGCGCTGCTGCCATCCACGCCGTCGCCAGGCTGCTCGGTGAGCTTGGAAAAATCAATGCTGCGCCCGTCGATGCGAGGGGGCGTGCCGGTTTTCAGGCGGCCCTGGGGCAGCTTCAACTCTTTCAATCGCGCCGACAGCGACACCGCCGGCGGGTCACCCGCGCGGCCAGCACTGTAGTTCTGCAAGCCCACGTGGATCTTGCCGTCCAGGAAGGTGCCCGCCGTCAGCACCACGGCCTTGGCCTTGAAGCGAATGCCCACCTGGGTGACGGCGCCCACCACGCGGTCGCCCTCCACCATGAGGTCGTCCACCGCTTGTTGGAAGAGCCACAAATTGGGCTGGTTCTCCAGCATGCGGCGAATGGCTGCCTTGTAGAGGATGCGGTCTGCCTGGGCACGTGTGGCACGAACGGCCGGGCCCTTGCTGCTGTTGAGGATGCGGAACTGAATGCCGCCTTCGTCCGTGGCCAGGGCCATGGCACCGCCCAAGGCATCGACCTCCTTGACCAGGTGCCCCTTGCCGATGCCGCCGATCGAGGGGTTGCAGCTCATCTGCCCCAGGGTCTCGATGTTGTGGGTCAGCAAGAGGGTGGCGCAACCCATGCGGGCCGCAGCCAGCGCAGCCTCGGTGCCCGCGTGGCCGCCGCCGACCACGATCACGTCGAATTCTTGAGGGTCGAGCATGGAAAAGGGACCACGCATGGCCGAGGGG
>JBEANX010000473.1:0-5984 GCA_041165245.1 Pseudomonadota bacterium | reverse complement strand
ACGCTGTTGCCCAGTCGGGCCATGCGCACCACGCGGGGGTCGCGGCTGATGGACACCAGGTCCACCGGCTTGCGCAAATCCACCTGCACCGACAGCAACTCCGAGTTGCGGATCACGTTCTCGGGCTTGTCGTCCACCAGCAGGCGGCCGTAGAGCATGTAGGCCAGGCGGTTCGAGCGCATGGCTTCGTCCATGTAGTGGGTCGACACCAGGGCCGACACGCCGCTGGCCGTCACTTCTTGCAGGATGTCCCAGAAGGCTTCGCGCGCCTTCGGGTCCACACCCGCCGTGGGTTCGTCCAGCAGCAAAAGCTTGGGGCGGTGTGAGACCGCGCAGGCCAGGGCCATGCGCTGCTTCCAACCACCCGACAGCGTGGACACGCGTTGCTTGTCGCGACCCAGGTCATGGAAGGCGAACTGCTCGATCAAGTCATTGACGCGGCTGCGCACATCCCGCACGCCATACAGGCGGCACACGAACTCCAGGTTCTCGCGCACCGTGAGGTCGGGGTAGAGCGAGAAGTGCTGGGTCATGTAGCCCAGCAAGGGCTTGATGTCGTCGGACTGCGTGGCAATGTCAAAGCCTGCGCAGGTGCCGCTGCCAGAGGTCAATGGCACCAGGCCGCACATCATGCGGATGGCCGTGGTCTTGCCCGAGCCATTGGGGCCTAGGAAGGCGTAGAGCTGACCAGGCTCGATGGTCATGCTCAGGTTGTCGACCACCTTGTTGGTGCCGAAGACTTTGGTGAGGTCTTTGACCTCGATGATGGGCGACGAGCTGGGCTCGTGTGGCGATGCGGACACGCTGATCTCTTTTCGCGAAAGGGGTTCAGCCTTGGGCATCTGGCACGACCACGCCCACAGGCGTGCCGGGCGGGACGGTGCAGGGGGCTGCATCGAGCTTGCCTTCGGTCAGGAAGCTCAGGCGGTCACGCAGCTCGGGGCCAAACATCAGCGGGTTGGTGTACTCGGGGCGGGCGCTCACGCGGGTGATGTGGGCCTTGACGGGCTTGTCGCAACCCGAGATCTGCACGTCAAACGCAGCGCCGGGCATGAAGCGCGGGCGCAGGTCGTTGGGCACGAAAAAGCGCACGCGCTGGCTGTCCTTGTGCAGGATGTTCATCACGGCTGCGCCCGTCTGGGCAAACTCGCCTTGGCGCACGAAGATCTCTTGGATCACGCCGCTCACGGGCGCGCTCACCTGCTTTTGTTCAAGCAGCCATTGCACTTGATCCACACCAGCCTTGGCGGCTTGCTCGGACGCTTGGGCGGCATCGCGCTCATCGGCACGGGCACCGGCGTGCGCGGCCTTCAGGGCGGCACGGGCTTCGGCCACGGTGGCTTCGGCCACCTTCAGGTTGGTTCGGTCGGTGTCCACCTGAGCTTCAGAGATGAAGCCCTTCTTGAGCAGGGCCTCGGTCTTTTTCAGCTGGGTCTGGGCTTGTTCGCGCTGGGCCTTGGCGGCACGCAGCTTGGCGCGGTAGGTGTCCAGCTCGGCCTCGCGGGCACCCTTGGAGAGGTTGGCCGTTTGCGACTCTGCCTGGGCCTTGCGAGCCTTGGCCTCGGCCAGTTGGGCTTGCTCGCGGTTCGATTCCAGCACGTAGAGCGCTTCGCCTTGCTTGACGGCCTGGCCTTCACGCACGCCCATCTTGGCCAGGATGCCTGCCACGGGCGAGGCCACGGAGGTCATGTCAGCTTCCACGTAGGCGGGCAACTGGGCGTTCTCGCGCTTGTCCTTGCAGGCACTCAGTGCAGCCACGCCGAGCAGCAAGCCGATCGACACGCCGCGGCGCAGCGAGAGGTGGGTAGGGGAGGAAGTCAGGCGCGACATGGAAAAACTCTGGAAGACAGGCCAGGCGCCATGGAGGCATCTGGCCAGTAGGTTGAAATCAGGGACCTGGGGGGTGTGCGGCTCAGAGCCGGCCCAACTCCACGTACAGGGGCCAGTCGTCGATGCCCGGGCGGGGGTCATCACCATAGCTCAGCCAGAAGTGGCTGGAGAACAGTTTCTGGCGCTTGTAGCCACGGGGCACCTCAAGCAAGGGGTCGCCGCTGGTCACGGCACACGCCAGCGCGTCGTATTTCAGGCCCTGGTGCGCCATGATCCAGTCGATCAGGGCGCGGTACAGGGCGGGGTCGTCACCTGCGATCAAGGTGGTGTGCAGCGTCAGGTAGTTCAGCATGCCGCCCACCGGGGGCAGCTTGAAGCCACCGAAAAGGCCGGCATAGATGTTGTAGAGCGGGCGGATCGCAGCGATCACCGGCTTGAAACCCATGATGCGCGTCTGCTTGTAAGCCTTTTGATCCCAGCCGCCCAGCATGCCCACGATCTGGCCACCTTTGAAGGCCAGGGCATAGTCACCCACACTGATGCCCGCGTAGTACGGGTGCCCGTTCATCATCTTGGTGAAGTCGTAGCAGGGGTAGCCGTTGCGACGCGGGGCCTCGCGGTCGAAGAAGGCTTGCATCGCCGGCACGTCCGAGGCCTTGGCCGCACGGATCTCCACACCCGCAGGGATGCGTGGTTTGACTTTGCGCGTGAAGATGAAGCTGGTCTCGATGGTGTGGCTCACCCAGTAGTCGAACAGCACGCCATTGGCCGCGCGGCGTGCGGCGTCCAGGGGCGCGGTGTTGTCCTTGAGCACGATGCCTTGCAGCAAGTCTTGGCCAGTGCGGAACTCCTTTTGCGCAATGAACAAGTCAGAGGCGATGCCGCGGCGGCGGTAGTAGGGGTCCACACGGGTGTCGCCCGAGTAGTACACGCGGCGGCGTTTGCCGCTGATGTACAGGTCGCGGCCAGAGATCACGGTCAGGCCTGCCAGCACGTCAGGGCGCTCGCTGTCGTCGGCCACCGTCATGATGTATTCCTCGCCGATCACGGCGGCGCCCACGAAAAAGTCGGGGGTGCGTTGGAAGCACATCTCGGCGGGGCCGGGCATGGTGATTTTGCTGACCAGGTCTTGAACCTTGGGGTTGTCAGCCTGGGTGCCCAAACGCACGGTGATCGCCATGGAATCCTCTTGTGAACGCAGTGAAAGTCGCGATGAATAACGCGTTGAAAAAACAGTGTCTGGCCGCGAAGCTCAACCGGTTTTATCGGTCAAAACCCGTCAAGCCTGAGTGCTCATGTCGGGCGCGACGGCGGCGCCCCCTTCCAGCACCTCGCGCAACACCTCAGGGATGTCACCCTTCCAGTGCCGCAGCGGTTCGATCTTGATGTTGCCCTCGATCATCCCGCGCAGTCGGCATTGGTCGAGGTAGACCTCGCGCATGTGGGGCAGTGCCACGCAGGCGGCCACTTGAAGTTGGCCCAGCTCGCGGGCCAGCTTGTAGTGAAAGCCGTCCATCAAGCCCTTTTCGACCTGAGCGGCCAAGCTGGCCTGCAGAGCTTGGCGGTTGGCGCCTTCGCCACATTCCACCAGCAGCACATAGCCAGGGGTCTTGCCCTTGGCTTGGTCCAGTGCCAGCAAGGTCACTGGCACGCCGCCGTCGAGCTTGAGGCCATCGAGGATCTGCTGCACGGACGTCGCCGCCGTCTTTTCGCCCACCAGGTCGACGCCATCGTTGCGGCCCAGGAAGGTCAGGCAGGGCACCTGGCCCAGGAAGCTGTCGACGCGCAGCACGTCGCTCATCTTGTAGCGTGCAAAGCCCGAACCCGTCGTCAGGATGGGGATCACCACTTGGCCCTCTTCCAGTTGCCAGGCTGGGATCACTTCGCCCGTTTCCACCACCTCGAACTCATAAAAGTGGCAGGTGTAGGCCAGCGGAAAGCGACCGCGGAAGGGGAAGGTCACCACGCCCTCGGTGGCCCACAGGCCCTTGCCTTGGAAGGCGGCATGGGGCAGCAGTTCGCGCAAGCGCAAGGCCCAAGGCGCCGCAGCGGCGGTGTCCCAGGCGCTGACCACGGCCAGTTGGGGCCACAGGCTGGCAAAAAAATCGGGCCTGAGTTGGCCGTCCCACTCGCGCAAAACCTGGGCCGCTCGTGGCGATGTCGGGCAGGTCGAACCTGCCATGCGTGGTTCGCGATCACCCCACTGCCCAGTGCTCAGCGCTTGGGCCAACTCCAGGCGCCACTTGGCCATCTGATCCATGGCGCCCAGCGCAAAGGTGGGGCTCCACACCGAGATCATGCCCAGCGATTCATCGGCGCACAGGTGGGCGATGGTGGCAAACAGTGAGTCGTCCGAGGTCTCGGCCAGGGCCACGTCTTGGGGCACGGCTTGTGTCAGGTAAGCCAGCAAACGCTTGCCCCACGACAGCATCTTCATGTCGTCGTTGATGTCGCCGGCCGTTTGGCTGCGCATCTCAGTGGGGATCCACGAGAGCGACCAGTAGTGCGTGCCGTTTTTCTGCTTGGGGAACTGGCGGTACATGTCGCCAAACCAAGCCGTGATGACCTCGTCCATCTCGTCGAGGAACATCTTGGAATACGGGATCCACTTCACCGCCGAGGTTGAGCCACTGGTGGGCTGGTAACGCATCGTGGGCGAGTCGATCATCAAGGACTCACGCGTGGCGCGCTGGCGCTCCAGCACGTCCGCATAGTCCTTGTAGGTCGTCAGGGGCAGGCGGCGTGAAAACTCCTCCCAAGTCCAGTCCGCCTGAATGCCCAGGCGGCGGCCTTCGGATGAGGGGGCGACAGCGGTCAGCCAACGGCTCAACCTGGCGCGTTGCACACGCTCCAGTTCACCCAGGTGTTGCTCAAAACGGCGGCACCCTGGGGCAACGAGTGTTTGAAGGAGTTGGTGGCCGAGTGTGGTTCCGATCCCCATGCTCAGGAGGCCTTGCCCGTGTCCAGGGCCTCGGCGTCATCAGCGGCGATCCAGGCGGTCTTTTCTTGTTGCTGGCGTTGGGCGTCGATCTGCTTGGAGACCTGCAGGCCCTTGACCTTTTGGCGCAAGACATTGCGCTTGAACCACTTCACAGGGCGGTGCCACAGGGAGAGCAGGATGCTGTGGTAGTCCAGCGCGGCCAGGCAAGGCAACTCGTTGCCTTGGCGCCAACCAGGGTTGACCTGGTCAAAGAAGGCGATGTGTTCGTTGCTGGCGGCCAGCTCGGGCGTGATGTCGGCCACGTCACCCTTGAGGTGCACGTAATCCTGGCCGAAGTCCAGCATCATCTTTTCCTTGTCGAAAGACTCGGGGAAAAGCTGCTCGCAGTAGGACTGGGTGACGTGCTTGTAGAACTCGTCATTGCCCCAGGGGTCACCACCCACGCGTGGGAAGAACTTGTAGGAATTGTTGGTCATCAAGAGGTAAGTCTTGTAACCCTTGGAAATCAGGCACCAGTACAGCGGCTCCCAAGGTGGGCGGAACACGATGTTGCGCACGCAGAACTTGTAGAAGGCCTTGGCCAGGTCGTTGTTGCCCCAATAACGCTTGTCGATGATCGTGTCGCCGCTGAAGATGCCGCGCACCTTTTTGCCATCGACATTCAGCTTCATCAGCACCTGGGTGGAAAAGCCCACCAGGTGGTCGTCCGAGTCGCGGGTCACCATGATCACGCCTGTCTTCTTGCTCAGGTCGTTGATGAAGATGTCCAGCGCCGTGTTCTCGTAGTACGACTGGTACAGCTCGTACATCTGCTTGATGTGCGTCACCGTTACCCGATCGATCGGTTGGTAGAAGGTGCGTGTTTTTTCTTTGAGGGCTGCGGTGGACATGGCGGTGCTCCGTCGTGGCTTGGATGTCCCGGGGTCGGGAGTGCCATCCGGCCAAGTGCCAAATGGACAAGCTGAAATACAGATTGTTTCAATGCAAGTGAAGCAATGATGCCGAGCCGCCTCTGCCGACAGGATGGGGCTTGCCCGGGGGCATCCCCCAATCGAGGGGTGTCGAAATGATTGCCGTTCAACGAGCCGCGAGTGTGCCTCACTACCGCCGCGGGTGATAGGGCTGAGTGATCACATGTTCATGGGGGCTCCCCCCTTGTTCGCCGTTTGTCAACACATGGCTGAGGGGGCGTCCGCACCAGTCTTCTATAAGA
>JBEANX010000472.1:0-7767 GCA_041165245.1 Pseudomonadota bacterium | reverse complement strand
ATGCACGATGGCCCCAGCACCGAGGCCGCCACCCTGCTTCAGCAAGCCATGAGCTTGTATGGCGAGCACGCCTGGCAAGGCAGCACCCGCGCTGCGACCGCTCACGGTTGATTCAAGCGCCCAAGGGTGGCTGCCGGCGCAGCACATGCATCTCGTGGTTGAGGCTGAACACACTCAAACCATGGCGTGAAGCCAGAGCCTTCAGGCTGGCGGCCGTGTGCATGCTGATGTGGCCATTGCGCGGGGCGATGTACCAGTTGCTCAGGCGCATGTCGGCGTCCAGCAGCTCGGTGCTCAGCAGCAGGGTGCCTTGTGGGCTCAGGTAACTCAGCAAGGTGTCGAACCATGCGTCGAGCTGGCCGTGGGGCACGTGCTCGATCACCTCGAAGCAGGTGATGAGCTCGTAATGGCTCAGCAGGCTGGGCGTGTCTTCGCCGTGGAAGGGGTCGACCGTGTGGCACTGGTGCCCCATGGCTTGCAAACCGCGTGCAAAGGCCCCATCGCCACCACCGAAGTCGAGCACCACGGTCTCTTGCAAAGCTCGGTGCCACAAGGCGGCGACCATCTGGCTGTTTCGCGCGGGCCGGATGTCGGTGAACACGGGGTCGGCCAGCACGTAGTCGGCGTTGTAGACGTGGGCGTGGAAATCGCGGGCGGTCCAGTTGTCCAGGCAGGCCGTGAACGTGAACTGGCACGCGCCACATCGGTGGTAACGCACCGGTGTGTTCGCGCTGGGAAATTGCGGCCGCCCTTCAAAGTGATCGTTGCAGCTGTAGGCGAAATCCTTGTCGCCCAAGGCCTCGGGTGAGGCCGCACCGCATGCATGGCAGCTCAAGGGCACCTGGTGAGACAAGGCAGGCAAAGGGATCAAAGCGGGCATGGGCGTCAACAAACAGCGGGCTGGGCAAAGGGCCACAGTGTAGAGAACCCGCTCGGTGCTTTCCCTGGTTTGGTCAATCCGGCCAATGTTTGGCCTTTGAAGCCATTTCATGCTTGGGGTCATTTCGACGACATTCACGGTCATCGCCCCGCGCGGGCCACCTTTTGCATGCCGATGGTTGATCAGGAGTGAGCCATGACCGAGTTGAATCGCAGACAGTTTCTGGGCGGCGCCGCCGCTGCCGTGGCTGGTGCATCGCTGCCGGGTGCAGCCAGTGCGGCCACGGTGCCCACCACCGCATCCACCGAGCGTGTCGTGGTGATCGGCTCAGGCTTTGGCGGTGGCGTCTCGGCCTTGCGCCTGGGCCAAGCGGGTGTGAAGGTGCTGGTGCTGGAGCGCGGCCGCTGGTGGAAAACCGGCCCCAACGCCAAGACCTTCCCCAACATGGCTTCGCTCGACAAGCGAACCCTTTTCTACAGCCTCTGGCCAGAACTCAACGGCAAGCGTGTGGGCTTGAGCCCCTATGTGGGCCTGCTCGAGCCCTTTGCGGGGCAGGGCATCACCGCTGTGACGCCCGCTGGCGTGGGCGGAGGCTCTTTGATGTACCAGGGCATGTCCATGCAGCCCTCGGAGGCCTTGTTCAAGGCCAGCTTCCCTGAGGGCATCGACTACGCCGAGATGAACTCGGTGTTTTACCCCCGCGTGTCCAAGATGCTGCACCTGCAGACAGCGCCTGATGAGCTCGTCAACAGCGCGACCTACCAGGCGGCACGGCTATTTGCACGGCGTGTGGAGGCTGCAGGCTTTGAGCTCTCCAAGATCCGCATGCCCATTGATTGGAACTACGCCCTGGCCGAGTTGCGCGGCGAGATGGCGCCTTCCTACACCAACGGCGATTGCGCCCTGGGTGTGAACAACGGCGGCAAGTTCTCGGTCGATGTGACCTACCTCGATCAGGCCCTGGCCACCGGCAACGTGACGGTGGAAGCCCAGCACCACGTGACCCGCATCGTCAAAGCCAGCGATGGCCAATGGACGCTCTACGTGGACCGAACCGACGAGGCAGGCACGGTGCTGGAGCGCAAGGTCATCACGGCCAAGACCTTGATCATGTCGGCAGGCTCGATCAACACGACCAAGCTCTTGGTGCGCGCTGCGGGCCGTGGCGACATCCCCAACATGCCCGCAGGCTTGGGGCAGGGCTATGGCACCAATGGCGACCAAATCTATGTCTGGACCGACAAAAACGAGAACATGGGCGCGCCCCAAGGTGGCCCTGTGGTGTATCACAGCCGGGAGTGGGGCAACACAGCTTTGGCCAACACCGTGATCCAGGCCTCGATCCCACCTTTCGGCAAAAGTGCCAGCGTGATGCCCAGCGCCTTGGTGCCGGGTGCTGCTGCCATGCCGGAGGGCGCCACATCGGAAGGGCATTCGACCATGTTGGTGGGCTATGGCGTGAGCGCGGGCCGAGGCAAGTTTGTCTACAACCGCTTGAGCGACAAGGTCGAGCTGAAGTGGCCCGCGAATGGCGATGCAGCCATTGCCAAACGCATCAAGGAGCGCTTGACCCAAATCGCAGGCCCCACGGGCAAGCTCCTCAACACGAATGACCTGGTCAACTCCACTTGGCACTCTCTGGGTGGTGCATGCATTGGCGTGGTGTGTGATCTCGAAGGGCGCGTGAAGGGACACCAGGGCTTGTATGTGCTCGATGGTGCCTTGATGCCCGGCACCACCTGCGCTTGCAACCCTTCACTGACGATTGCGGCGGTGGTGGAGCGTGCCCTGGATCGCATCGTGCGCCATGACCTAGGCACGATCATCTGAGTGGCAGCGTGCTGATCAGAGCTCAGATCCAAACACCTCACGCAGATCCAGCTTCGCACCCAGTCTGTTGCACAGCATGAAGGTGCCCGCAAACTTGCGCTGCAGGAAGAGCAGATCGGCCGGTGGTGGGCTGCCATAGCCCTCACCCAGGATCTGAGCCTGGCCTTGCTGGAAGGCTTGAGCAATGAGGCCTGAGCCGCCGAAGTCATACACGCCTTCGGCCTGCAAGGGCTGGCCGATCAGCATGAGCAGGTCCATGATGCCGGCCACTTGGGCGGGTGAATCTGCCGCGCTGATCACACCCGTGGCCATGGCTGCCGCGGTGGCGCGGGCTCGGTCGGCGTGGCGCAGGGCGCGGGCCAACTCGCGCAGTTGCTCGACCCGTGTGGCGCTCACCAACTCGGTGGCGCCGAAGTCCAGCAGGGCGATGCGCCCGGTGTTGGCGTCGAACAGGTAGTTGCCGAAGTTGGGGTCGGTCTGCACCAAGCGCATCTGGAAGAACTCGTGCACGGCCAGCTTGCACAAGGCACGGGCCACATGGTCCTTTTGCGCTTGCGGCGCGCCTGGTTTCATCAAAGCATCCAGGGGCTGGCCTTCGATGAAGTCCATGGCCAGGATCTGAGCCGTGCTGTGCTCGGCATGCACACGGGGCACGATGAAATCAGGGTGATCGCCCAGGCGCAATCGGTAGTCGGTGGTGTGTTGGGCTTCGGCCTCGTAGTCAGCTTCGGCGTGCAGTTGCTCGCGCACCTTGTTCAAGACCTCGCTGAGGTCAACACCCGCAGGCACCAGGCCGGGTGTTTTCAAGAGCAGGGCCAGGTTGGCCACGTCGCTGTCGATGCTGTTGCGCACGCCGGGGTATTGGATCTTGAGCGCCAGCACCTGGCCATCGTGGGTCTCGGCGCGGTGCACCTGCCCGATGGAGGCCGCCGCCACGGGCGCAAAGCTGAAGCGGCGAAAGCGCGTGTGCCAGTCGGCGCCATACGCTTGTTCCAACACCTCGGCCAGTTGCGTGGCGGGCATGGTGTGCGCCTGGTTGCGCAAGGCGCTGAGCAGTTGGCTGAAGTGTGCGGGCAGCACGCCATCGCCATCCATGGACATCAGCTGCCCCACCTTCATCACGGCACCGCGCATTTGCGAGAGCCGCTCGACCAGGCGCTGGGCGTTGGCTGGTGAGAGCAAGGTGCTGGGCAGCGTGGGGCGCTCGCCCCGCGCCAACATGCCCACACCTGCGGCCACCGTGCTGGCCGCGACCTCGCCGGCCAGGCGCGCGAGGTGCAGGCTTCGGCGCACCCGCCCCACGGGCACGGCGGCTTGGCGCTCAGTGTCTTTCAAGGCGCTGTGCGTCTGGCGGGTGTGGGGCTCAGCCTTTCGGTCGCAAGGTCAGTCGACGCGTGTCACCAGCTCGTCGAGTGGGGTGCGTACCTTTTGCAGGTTGACCAACCAGTCGCCAGATGCAGCGCGGTAGCCCAGGGGGAGCAACAGCACCGAGCGCAGGCCCTTGGCGCGCAGGCCCAGGATCTCGTCGACTTTGCTTGGGTCGAAGCCTTCCATGGGCGTGGCGTCCACACCAGCTTCGGCCGCGGTCAGCAGGGCTGTGCCGAGCGCAATGTAGGCCTGGCGTGCCGCATGTTGGAAGTTCGTTTCGGCATCACGAGCAGGGTAGGTGGCCAGCAATTGCTGGCGGTAGGCCTCCCAGCCTTCGTTCTTGAAACCGCGCACGTCGTTGACATGGTCGAACGCCGCATTGATGCGATCGGTGGTGTAGTTGTCCCAGGCGGCGAAGACCAGCAGGTGCGAGCTGTCCGTGACCTGGCCCTGGCCCCAGGCGTGGGGCTTGATCTGGGCGCGCAGCTCTGGGTTGGTCACCACCAGCACCTGATAGGGCTGCAGGCCGCTGGAGCTGGCCGTCAAGCGGATGGATTCGAGGATGCGGGTGAGCTTGTCTTCAGGCACCGATTGGGCGGGGTCGAATTTCTTGGTGGCGTAACGCCATTGCAGCAGGGAGATCAGGTCAGACATGGAAGGAGCCTTGGTTGAAAGCAATGGCCTGCATCTTAGGCCCCTGGCCACATGACCCCATGGTGCGCATGCCTGGCGGAAATGCGGTAAGCAGGGGCTGGTGCTCAAAGGGTCAAGCTGGCCTGCCTTCGAAAGTGATCCAAGGCACCCAAGGGCCCTGGCAGTGCAGGCGTCTCCAAGCCCCATTCCCGGTAGAGCGTGCAGGTTGAGGTGTAAATGCGCTCAGGTGCCAGCCACGCTGAGAAGGCCGAGCGTTTGAAGTCGCTGGTTTGCAGGCAAGCCTGTGCGGCTTCCATGGCACTGCGGCCAGCCTTGGCCAACACCTGCAGGGTGTCTTGCAGCCAGTGCCAGTGGTCGATCTGCAGTTGCACGTCCACGGTGGTGGCCATGGGGCCATGGCCGGGCATGATGGCCTGCGGCTGCAAGGCCAGCACCTGCTGCAAGGCCTCCACAATGCGGGAGACAGGCCCGGCCCAGGCCACCGGTGTCACGCCGACGAAGAGGATGTCGCCCGTGTAGATCACCCCGCGCTCAGGCACATGGACCATGCAGTCGCCACTGGTGTGGGCGGGCCCCACCTCGATGAGCTCAAGCCTCACGCCCTCGATGTCCATCGACGATCGGCCTGAGAAGGTGTGCGTGGGCGGCTGGATGCGCACTCCCTCAAAGCGGTAGGGGCGCAGCATGTCGCCCATGTAGCGGCCCAGCGCATCGACCTTGCCCAAGGGGATGCGAGCCAGCAGGGGCGCTGCGCGTTTCAATGCCATCAGTTGCGCGGGCGGGTGCTGGTGCATTTGCGCTGCACTGGCTTGTGTGGCCGTGATGGTTTGGTCCGCAAAGAGCTGGTTGCCCCAGCAGTGATCGCCGTCGGCATGGGTGTTGATCACGTGCCGGATGGGGGCCTGCGCCAAGATGGGTTGGGCATGGTCCAGCATCTCGCGCATGTGGTGCAGGTCCCAGCAGGTGTCGATCAGCACGGATTGATCACCGCAGCGCACCAAGCCCAGGTTGGTCTCGCCCCAGCTGCCATTGGGTACCAGCCAGGCATAGGTGTGCTTGGCCACTTCGTACAGCCCCTCGGCGAATTGAGGTGCCTGGCCCATGCGGGTGGTGCGTCGCCCGGTGGCGGCCAAGAGCCTTGGTTCGCTCATGGCAGCATGCGGTGCTTGATTTCGCCCACGCCGTCGATGACCAAACGCAAGGTGTCGCCTGGCTGTAGCCATTGCCCGGTTTCCATGGCGCAGCCAAAGGGCAGGGTGCCGGTGGCGATGAGCTCGCCGGGCCACAAGGGCTCGTCCATCGAGAGGTGGCTCAAGGTCGCGCCCCAGCTGTGCAGCATGTGGGCGGTGCTGGTTGTGGCCACGGTCTGGCCATTGACCTCAACCCGTGCGGTGAGCTGCTCGATGCGTGCCAGCACGTCGTTCGCGTCAACGAACTCGTCCGACATGGAGCTGGCAAAGTGCTTGCTCTTTTGAGGCCCAAGGCCCGTGGACATTTCCTGCCGCTGGATGTCGCGCGCGCTCCAGTCGTTCACCACCACAAAGCCGCCGATGGCATCGAGCGCTTGCAACGGTGTGGCGTTGTGCAGGGGCTTGCGCAGCACGGCGCCCAGCTCCAACTCGTAGTCCAGGACCTTGGTGAAGCGGGGCGCACGCATGGGGGTGCCACTGGCCATGAAGCTCAGGGGGTTGCCCAGGTAATAGACGGGTTGTTGGTGCGCCAGACGGTGGGGCTTGAAGGCCGGGAAGGGCTTGCGCAGCACGAGCTCATACAAGCTGGTGAAGCGGCTGGCTGCGGGCAAAAAGCGTTTGGCATACCCCCGGGAAGATTGGATCCAGTGCTGCTCATACAGGCTGCAATCTCGGAACGTGCGCGGCTGAAAGGGCAGGGTGAGGTTGGGGTTCAGGGGCTCGGGCAACCAGGCCATGGAGGCGGCCTCTTGCGCTGTGGCCATGCGCCACTGCCCAGCCTCTTCGACATGCCAGGCCAGGGTGGGGGATGAAACCGAACTCATTCTTCGCCAACGCATCTTGCTTCCTTGGTATCCAGTTGGATACAATGTAGCCAACTGGATACCTGGTGTCAAACATGAGCACGGAACGATTGGCGACGGGCAAGCGGCAGCTCATGGACGCTGCTTTGAGGCTCTTGGCCCGCCAGCAGCAGGCCGAGACGCTCTCGCTGCGTGAGCTGGCGCGGGAGGCCGGCCTGAACCACAACACCTTCTACCGGCACTTCGAGAGCCTGGGCCAGTTGCAGACCGAACTGGTGGCCGAGTTCACCATGCGCTTGAGGCAAGGCACCCGTCAGGCCCGTGCCGATGTGGCGCGTGACCCTTCGGTGGTGCGTCGGGTGGTGGGGTGGCTGTTTGATTTTGCTGCCGAGCATCGCGATCACTTCTTGCTGGCTTACCGAACCTTGCATGGCCCAGCCAGTGCCGACCGACTGCATCTGCAGCGCTGCCTGGATGACTTGCGACGCGACATGCTCACCGAGCAGCGCGCCATGAAGCTTTTGCCCGAGGGCCATGACGAGGTCTGGCTGCGTGTGTTGGCCGTCTATGGCCGAAACGTGTATGCCCTGGTGGTGCGCTACCTCGAAGGGCCCGATCAGCGCGATGCCTTGCTGCGCGAATCGGAGGAGCTCTTGCTCATCTTGGTCACCGGCACCATGGCCTTGTACCCGGCGCCCAAGGCGACATCGAAAGTCGTTCCTAAGGTTCCTCCCACCGCGAAAAAGGCCACGCGGCCCAGGAGGGACTCATGAGCTCACCTCACGACATTGCTTGCCAGGCCGAAGCCGCTTGAGCACTCGGCTTGCGCCAGGATCAGCCCGGCTCAGCCCTCACTCAGGCATCGCTCCAACATCTCCCGCCTTTGATGGGGGGAGACCAGCGGCTCACCGCCTGCATGGATGTGGTCCAGCAAGAGGCCATCGAAGGTGGCCACGAGGCGAGGTGCCACCTTGCTCGCATGCCGAATGCCCACTCGCTTGAGCGCGGCCTGTGTGCCCAGCAGGAACTGCTGGCGCTGCTC
>JBEANX010000471.1:0-5872 GCA_041165245.1 Pseudomonadota bacterium | reverse complement strand
GACCGCGCGACGCCGTGAGGTGCTGGTTGCGTGAGAGCTCGGCCACTTCCTGCAGCGTGTCAGGCGGGCTGTCGCTGAGCAAGCAGTGCAGCAAGAAAGTGTCCAGGAAATGGGCCGTGTCTGCGTCGATGCCTTCGGGCAGGAAGGGGTTCAGGTCCATGCAGCGCACTTCGACGTACTCGACGCCGCGCTCGCGCAAGGCATGCAGCGGGCGCTCGCCCGGGAAGATGGTGCGCTTGGGCCGAATCGTGCCGTAGAACTCGTTTTCGATCTGCAGCAAGCTGGTGTTGAGCTGCTGGTAGACGCCGCCTTCCGCCTTGATGCCGATGGCCGCATAGGCAGGGTAGGGCTGGGTGAGGGCGCCTTGCAGGGAGTGGCCGTAGCTGTCCAGGCAGTTGTAGCTCACGCTCAGCGAGGTTTGGGCGTCGCTCTGGTAACCCAGGCGGCCCATGCGCAGCGAGGTGGCGTGGGGCAGGTAGAAGGTGTCGGCTGGGGCGGCCGAATGGGCATCCACCAAGGGCTGCAGGCCATGGTCCAGCCCGGCCACGAAGTCGGCATTGACGGCAGGCGAGGCGCCAAACAGCATCAAGAGCAAGAAGGAGTGGCGGCGGAAGTTGCGGATCAGGCCGAAGTACTCGTCGCTGCTCACGCCCGGGAAGGACCAGTTGTAGTGGATGCCCGAGATGGTCTGCATGCGCGGGCCATAGCGGTTGGCCAAGCCCCGGCGGTAGATGGTCTTGGATTGCCCGACGTTGGACGTGCCGTACTGGCCCAGGGGGATCTGCGCATCGGGCGGCAAGGCGCCAGGCATGGAGCTCACCCACATCAGCTCAGGGCCGATGTGCTGGTAGACAAAGCGGTGCACATCGCGCAGCTCGGCCAAGGCCTCGGGCACGCTGGGGTGCACGCCCGTGACCAGCTCCAGCTGCGATTCGCTGAAATCGGTGGTGATGTGCGGGTGCGCCAGGGCCGAACCCAAAGCGCGGGGGTGAGGCGTCACGGCATAGCTGCCACCCGTGCTCACCCGCAGGCTTTCTTTCTCGATGCCGCGTTGCATGCCCAGCAAGCGCTGGGTGCTCAGGGCGCCTAAGCGGGATGTGATGTGGTGCGTCAATCCCAGTCTCCTCGTGTCTCTCAGAGGCGCGAAGTTAACAGACCTGAGACATTTCCGCTGTGACGGCGGAGGACTTGAGTGCGCTGAGGGGCATCCCGCCCCCCTCGTTTGACATCGGCCCCACACCGCGGGGCCGTTTCATGACAGCTTGGGTTCAGCCCCGAGGGGCCAAGTTCAGCAGGAGATCAGCAGAGGATCAGCAAAAAAGGCCGCCTTCGCCGTCTTCCATCAGGACGATCTCGTCGCTGTCCTGGTCGGCATCGACCATCAGCCAGCCCAGCTTTTCCCAGCCACCGGCATGGGCGAAGTGTTCCGACAGTTGAGCGGGTTGTGCGTTCAGGGCGAGGGTCAGGGAGGTGTTCATGGCGTCTTCACTTTCGTGTGTGGTGGGGTGACTCCATGGTGTTCCTGCGCCCCCTTGCCGTGTTGCGGGCAAGCCCTGATGCCGCCCGGAGGTGGTGCGCCAGGCGTGCAATCTTCACGGGCCCAGACCCCCGCGAATGGGTGGCCTGCGGGTTTGGAGCACAGGGTAATCGGCCGTTTCAAGGGCTTGTATCAGGGCTCGTACGAGGGCGCTGCCCCCGTGCCCCCGTCGCCCCCTGTCGCGTCAAAGGCCGAGCTTGTCGCGCAGGTCGTAGTACCAAGCGCCCAGGGCCGTGAAAGGCACTTGCAGCAGCCGCCCGCCCGGGAAGGGCAGGTGGGGCAGGCTGGCAAACGCGTCGTAGCGTTCGGCCTGGCCTTGGATGACCTCGCTGAGCACGCGCCCGATCAGGTGGGTGAAGGTCACCCCATGGCCCGAGCAGCCTTGCGAGTAGTAAATGTTGGGCGCCAGGCGCCCCACCTGCGGCAGGCGTGAGAGCGTGAGCAGGAAGTTGCCCGTCCAGGCGTAGTCGAGCTTGATGCCTTTGAGCTGGGGGAAGGTGGCCTCCAGCTTGGGCCGGATGACGGCGTCGATGCGGGCTGGGTCACGCGCGCCATAGACCACATCGCCGCCGTAGAGCAGGCGGCGGTCGGCACTGAGGCGGTAGTAGTCGAGCAGGAAGTTGCAGTCTTCCACGCACTGGCCCTCGGGCAGGATCTCGGGCCAGCGCTCGCCCAGGGGCTCGGTGGCCACGATCTGGGTGCCGCAGGGCATGGATTTGGCCGCCAAGGCCGGCTCCAGCCCGCCCAGGTAGGCATTGCCCGCCACGATCACGAAGCGGGCCTGCACCTGGCCTTGCGCCGTGTGCACGGTGGCCATGCCCGTGGGCGTGGCAGGCCGCTCGATGCGGGTGACCGCGCTTTGCTCGCAGATGATGCCGCCCAGCGATTCCATGGCCGCGGCCTCGCCCTGGGCCAGGCGCAGAGGGTGCATGTGGCCGCCGGAATCGTCGACCAGGGCGCCCACGTGGCGTTCGCTGCCAGTCAGGGCAATGGCCTGGTCGCGGTCGATCAAACGCAGTTGCTGGTGGCCGTAGCGCTCCCACAAGGCTTTGTGGTGGTGCAAGTGGCCCAGCTGTTTGGCCGTGTTGGCGGCAAAGACGCCGCCGTGGCGCAGGTGGCAGTCGATGTTGTAGCGCGCCACGCGCTCCTTGATGATCTGCGCGCCTTCAAAGGCCATGCTGCCCAGGGCGCGTGCGGTGTCCTGTCCGTATCGGGCTTCGATGACGTCCATGTCACGCGAATAGCTGTGCACCAACTGGCCGCCATTGCGGCCCGAGGCGCCCCAGCCCACACGGGCGGCTTCCAGCACGATGACTTTGAAGCCACGCTCGGCCAGGTGCAGCGCCGAAGACAGCCCCGTGTAGCCCGCGCCCACGATGCACACGTCTGCTTGGCGCGAGCCCTGCAAGGGCGCTCGATCCGGCTGCGGCAAGCCGCTGGCGGCGTAGTACGAGGGGGCGTGGAAGGATGGGGAGGTGGGGGTGGGTGCTGCCATGTCTGCTCAGATCATGGCATGCGACCGCCCTGGCTTCAAGCCCGAGCGCGGTTCACCACAGGCCTGCCGGGGCAGGCCCAGGCAAGCGCCAGGCTCAGGGCTCGGCGCTCACTTGGCGCTCAGGTAGAACTCGCTGGCCACCAGCTTGCTGCCCTTGCGCACCTTGCCGGCGAAGTCAGTGGTGCGTGTGGCCACGATGGTGCCGGCCACCAGCACGCCTGTCGTGCCCAGCGCGGGGCCCGTGGCTTCGATCTGAGCTTGGGTGGCGCCGGTGGCGCTCAGGTCCAGGTCGGGGTTGGTCTCAGGCAAACTGGTGTTGAGCAGTTGGGCGCCAATCGAGGGGCAAGGCGTGGTGATGCAGCGGATGCCGGTGTCTCGCACCGCGTAAAACGAGCCAGCAGGCTTGCGGGCTGTCTGGCCCTGCCAGGCGGTGTAGGCGGTCAGCACGTCGGCTTGCACCCCTTGCAGCTCACCCTTGGCCAGGTTGCCTTGCACCAGGGCCTTGCCAGCGGCAAAGGCCTCAGCGAACTTGGCGCGTTGCTCGTCGCTCCAGCCCAGGGCATCGGTGTTGAGGCTGACCGCGTGGCAAGCCTTGGCATGGCTGCCGTCGGCGCATTTGGTCAGGGGCTGGTTCACGGCCTTGACGTAGTAGCCGCCGCAGAACGGAAACGCGCACTTGCGCAGGTCCAGGCTGGTGACCAGGTAAGTGATCTTGGGGGCCAGCGTGGGTTTGGCCACGGCATCTTGGGCCTGGGCCAGCATCGGGGCCGACTGCAAGGCCGCGATCGTGAGGGCCGACAAGGCAAAACGCTTGAACATGGGGAGGCTCCTGGGGCAGTCAAAGGTGGGTGGGTGTGGTGATCTTCAGGGCTGGCCAGCAGCCCGCGAGCGAAATGTAGGCGCCTGCAACGCTGGCGTCATCAGGGACATGCCCGATGGGTTGTTCAGGGTCGTTGGCAGGTGTAAACGGGCGCAGGCGCCTCAAGCCGCCGGCAAATGCGCCAATGCCGCTTGCACGATGGCCAAGGCATGGGGGCTGGCCACTTCGCGCACAAAGCGGGCGAAATCAACATGCGCGGCATCGTCGGCGCGGTCGGAGATGCTGCGCACGACACCAAAGGGCATGCCAAAGTCCAGGCAGACCTGGGCGATGGCGGCGCCTTCCATTTCCACGGCCAGCGCGTCTGGCAGCTCGGCTTGCAGGGCTTGGGCCTCCAAAGCGCTGGAAACAAAGCGGTCGCCGCTGACGATCAGGCCTTCGTGCACCTGCTGGCCCCCACTCACGGCCAAGGTCTCGCGGGCCCCAGCCAGCAAGGCGCTGCTCAGTTCAGGGCAGGTGGCGATGCGGCTGAGGCCGCGGCCGGGCAGTTCATGCCGCGGGAAGAGGGGCGAGGCGTCCAGGTCGTGCTGCAGCAGCGTTTGGGCCACGACCACATCGCCCACCTGCACGCCCGCGCCCAGCCCACCGGCCACGCCGGTGAAGATGAGCCGCGTGGCCTGAAAGTGCGTGGCCAGGGCCGTGGCGGTGATGCTCGCCGCCACCTTGCCGATGCCTGAGAGCACGGCCACCACCTCGTGGCCTTGCCAGTGGCCGCACCAGAAGCGCCGGCCTGCGAGGTCCACCGAGGCTTCATGGGGCATGGTGGCCAGGAAAGCATCGAGCTCTTCAGGCATGGCGGCGACGATGGCCAGGCGGGCGGGGCGGCGAGGTTCGATCAAGGCGCTCATGCCGCAGTCACCTTGGCGCTAGGGGCCGCTGCACCCCGCGCCATGCGCCAGCCCACCACCGTGGCCGAGGCAATGCCCAGCGCCATGGCCGCCGCGGCGCCGAAAAACACATCGGCATGCTGGCCGTGGTCCACCATGGCGCCAAACAGGGGGGCTGAAACGGCAAAGCCCAAATCCAGCCCCGAATACACGGTGCCGTAGACGCGACCGGTCGCGCCAGGGGGCGCCGCGCGTTTGATGAGCATGTCGCGCGAGGGCCCAGCCAGCCCGGTGCCAAAGCCTGCCAAGGCGGTGGCCACAGCTGCCGCCATGCCGGGCAACACACCCAAGCCCACCAGCACCAGCAGCGTGGCCGACAAGGCCATGGCCGCACCAATGGTGCGCTCAAGCCGCGCCACCTGGTTCACCACAAAGCCACCAATCACCATGCCCACGGCGCCGCACAGCATGTAGCCCGTCACCACAAAAGCCGTGGTCGACAAAGGCAAGTTGTAAAGCGCATGCAGCGCCGGGCTGGCAAAGCTCTGGATGGCGCTCAGGGCCGAGGTGGTGAAAAAGAAGAAGGAGAAGCACAGCCACACCGAGGGCAGGGCCAAGAAGGCCAAGGGGTGCTCCTGCGCCTGGCTTGGCGCGGCCTGGGGGCCGGTCTGTGCCGGGGCGCTGGCATCGGCTTGGGCCATGTGGCGCTGGGCATGGCGATCATCCAGGGCCTCGCGCCCCCAGTACAAAGTGGCCAGCACCCCCAGGCCGATCAAGGCGGCCAACAAGTAGCCCACGCGCCACTGTCCCGTGAGCTCATGCAGGCCAATGAGGAACACAGGCGCCGCTGCCCAGCCCAGGTTGCCCGTGATGCCGTGCACCGAAAAAGCGTGGCCCAGGCGTGCTGCGCTCACCCGCTGGTTCAGGATGGTGAAGTCCACCGGGTGGAAGGGGGCGTTGCCCAGGCCCGCCAGGGCAGAGGCCAGCATCAGGCCGTGGTAACCCTGGGCCGTGCCCGCGGCCACGCAGGCGGCCACAAAGCAGCCCAAGGCGCCAAACAGCACGGGGCGCGCGCCAAACCGGTCCACCACAAAGCCGGCCAGGGCTTGCCCGATGCCCGAGATGGTGAAGAA
>JBEANX010000470.1:0-4909 GCA_041165245.1 Pseudomonadota bacterium | reverse complement strand
CACTCAAGGAGCTGCCGTCGGCAAACTTGAGTTGCAGGCCACCCCAGCCGCCAGCGTTGCCCAGGGTCAGGCTGTCGGTTGTGGTGAATCTGCCGTTTTTGACCTGAAGAACCACGGCATTGGCTGCTGAAGCGCCCAACTTGCCCACCAGCACATCCGTCTTGGCGATGCCAAAGCCAAAGACGATGCTGTCCTGGCCGTCAGCCACGATGGTGTCAACCCCGTCACCACGCACATAGGCAAAGGTGTCCGCACCATCGCCACCCACGAGAGAGTCGTTACCTGTGCCACCAACGAGCGTGTCGTCGCCCGTGCCGCCGATCAGGATGTCATTGCCACCCAAACCATTGAGCTTGGCTGCACCTTGTGTGGTTTTCAGTGTGTTGCCGCGTGCATCACCCGTGCCCTCGAGCAAGGTCGACGAATTGAGTCGCAACTCTTCAATGGTGCTGGCGATCGTGGCATTCACCGAGGCGATCATCATGTCCCAGTCACCCACCGTGCTGGAACCAGCTGGCACACCCAGATCGTCGTTGATGACGACCAGATCCATGGGCGCGTCGATGATGTAGGTGTCATTGCCCACACCGCCCGCCAAGGTCACCTGGCCGCTCAAGTGCTCAGACGTCACGGACAAGGTGTCATTGCCGTTGCCGCCCAACAGGCTGTCCTCGCCATCCTCAGACCAGAGGGCGTCGTCGCCATCGCCACCGTCCAGGGTGTCGTTGCCCTGCCCGCCGTACAAGGTGTCATTGCCATTGCCGCCCAACAGTTTGTCATCGCCATCCTCAGACCATAGGACGTCGTTGCCCTCGCCACCGTCTAGGGTGTCGTTGTCCTGCCCGCCGTACAAGGTGTCGTTGCCAATGCCGCCCAACAGGCTGTCCTCGCCAGACTCGGACCACAGGGCGTCGTCGTCCGCGCCACCGTCCAGGGTGTCGTCGCCCTGCCCGCCGTACAAGGTGTCCTTGCCGCCCAGGCCACTCAATGAGTCGTCGTTGACGCTCCCTGTCATCTTGTTGGCCGAGGCATTGCCTGTGATGAAGTTGCGTGCCAAAGACTCCTCTGTGCTGGTGTCGCTGTTGGAGATCCCCACATCGATGTTTTCCAGGACATCGGCCAAGGTATAGCTGAAGGTGAACCCCCTTGTGATCACTCCCTGAGCATCTGCGACGGGGGTTTTCCTGTCGACCCCATGGATGAAGATCACAGTGTCAGTGCCTTCTCCCGCGTTTTCCTCGATGGTGACCTCTCCAGTGACATAGTCGAACCGATCGAGGATGTAGGTGTCATCGCCAACACCACCCCTCAGGGTGTCTTTGCCGCCATTGCCCGACAAGGTGTCGTCGCCTCCCAAGCCGATCAACAAGTTGTTGGCAAGGTTGCCCACCAGCCTGTTGTTCAGGCCATTGCCTGTTCCCGCCACGGCAAAACCAGACAGCGTGAGGTTCTCGATGGTGAGGTAATTGACAGGGGGAATGTCGGCGGGGGGCTCCCCGGGCGCGACTTTCACGGGAGCGAATTTCTCGGGAGGAATGGCTTTTGTACCCGTCAACGAAAAGCTGATGCTGCTGATGATCGTGTCGACGTCATTATTGGCATGAACTTCTTCCACAAAACGGCCGGTGTCGTCCAGCTTGAATTGCTCCAGAACCCAGTCGCCTGCGTTGTCCACCACATAGGTGTTGTCGCCAGTGCTGCCAACCAAGGTGTCGGCACCGATACCGCCGTCAAGATAATCGTTACCCCCTGCGCCATCGATGATGTTGTCGCGGGCATTGCCGATGATGACGTTGTCCAGGGCATTGCCCTTGGCAACTTTGCCGCCCAGGGCATCACCGTCGCCGACGGTGGCGCTGGTCATGTTGAGCAGCCGCACGTCTTCAATGCCAGCAGCCGCGGTGTAGCTGATGGTGCTCAGCACGGTGTCGTGCCCACCGTCTACAGGCAGGCCATCCAGAGTGTCTGTTTCGATGACCTGGTCGCCCAGGCTGTCGACGTAATAGGTGTCATCACCCAAGCCGCCATCCATGGTGTCCTGGCTGACAAGAGATGAATCGACGGCGCCACCCACTTGGAATTCATAGGTTGCGCTCACGACCGTAGAGATGTGAGCATCGCGGAGGAAACGGATGCCACCACCATCGACGGGGGTGTTGCCAACCGCGTTGCCGTGCTGATTGCTCCAATAGCTGTAAACGCTTTGGCTGGGTGCGGTCTGGGTTTGCCCAGCCACCGTCAGCGAGTTGATGGTGACGTCGAAAATGGCCGGATTGACGGCGTTACCTGCATCGTCTTTACCCAAGAAAGCCGTCAACCCATCCCAATCTAAGCTGCGATCGGACAGCATGAGCTTCACGCTCTTGATTTCCTCAGGGCGGATCAGCAAGATTTGATCCGTTTGAACAGTGATGTTGCTGGTCGCAACCTCGTTGCCCACCAGCACCTTGACGCCGCTCTTGATGAGCTGGCCGTTGACATAGACATCGAACAACACGTACTTTTCGGCGGCCTGAAAGTCCTTCAGTTCCGCGCGACCGGGACGTAATGGAAGGCTGTCCGTGGGCAGCCGATCTTGGCTCATGGCCAGCCGAGCAGGATCGATGCTGGCTATGACGTTGGCATTGATGATGAAGGTGGTGCTGCCGGTGTCACGATCGAACAGGTAGTCTGCGCCATTGCCACCGTACAGTTTGTCGTTGCCCAGGCCACCGATCAGGGTGTCTGAGGCCCCGTCGTCAAAGGCCTGGAATGCGGGTTTGTCAACGGGCAGCCCGCCATCGCCGTGGAGCACATCGTCACCGGCATGGCCCAGAACACTGTCTCGATCTTGGCCGCCATAGATGGTGTCGCTTGTACTGCCGCCGTGCAGGGTGTCATCGCCTTGCAAGCCGTCCAGGGTCACACCGAAGAACACCGTCCCAACCCCATCATCCTTGGCGGTGATCGTGTTGGCCGCAGCGTTGCCAATGAACTTGGATGAAGCGTCGCCATTGAGGGCGGTCGAATAAACCATTTTTTCGACGTTGACGGGCAGAACGTATGAGCTTTGAGACTTGCCCACCACGTCAACCGTGTCCACACCGCTTCCGGGTGTGTCGTATTCAATGATGCTGATGTCACCGCCCCGATCGGCCACGAAATAGGTGTCGTTGCCACCGCCACCCAACAGGGTGTCGCCAGCACCACCTCTCAGGGTGTCGTTGCCAGCCTTGTTCACGGCCGGGCCTGCGACGCTGGGGGTTTGCGTGGCCGTGAGCACGGCATACCCAACAATCTCGTCCGTGTAGGCAACATCCGGATTGAGCTTTACGTTGGTGCCGTCTGAGAGCTTGATCGAGTCAAGCTTCACGCTGGTGCCATCTGAGCGCTTGATCGAATCGAGCCAGAAGCCTTGCGTGAAAACTGCGTTTGTGACTGGATCAACGAATTCTGCGAAGTTTGTTTGCGACAGGGTGATGTTGCTCACACTGTTGATGTTGTAGTCAATGGACACGGGGATGTCCACCCACCGCTCTTTGTTCAATGCCAAGGGGTCCTGCGTCGGATCGAGGCCCGGCAGGGTGACCGTTGCCAGAAGCACGCTCTCAATGCCAATGGTGGCGCGCACCTCGACGATCGGACTGGCTCCGTACAGAGAAACGGGCCTCACACGAAGGATGATCACGTCGCCGCCGGCGATCACTTGCGCTTTGGGCGTGGTCCCGTCATCAAAGCCGGTGATGTTGTTGTTGCCGCCTAAGCCCACGATCAGACTGGCGCTAGATTGGATGGGGTCTTTGTTTGTTGTCATGTTTGATCTCCCTGTCAGGCCTTCATGAAGCCGAGTTTTCGCGGCCAGAGTGCAGCTTCTTTGCTGGTGTCTGCGGCGTCTGGGTAGTTGACGATCTGGGGTATGACTTTGGGCATGTCCGCGTCGGTCACGCCCATCCACGAGGCCAGCGTGGCCGCGTACTGGTGGACAGATGTCGTGGGCACTGGCACACCGCGTGCCAGCGTCTCCCACGTCGGCAAGCCAGCGTAACGAGTGGTGTTGGGCAGATTGACGGGTGCAGTGGCGGCAAGGTCAGGGTCGTACACCGCGTGGGTCAAGTCCTGTCCATAAATCTTGCCGCCGTTGACGGCGCCGCCCAGGATGAAGTGGTGCCCGCCCCAGCCGTGGTCGGTGCCATCGTTGTTGCTGCTGAGCGTGCGGCCAAAGTCAGAGGCCGTGAACAAGGTGACTTTTTCCTGGAGATTCTGGGCTTTCAGGTCTTTGTAAAAAGCAACGAGTGCCTTCTGCAAAACTTGGTGCAGTGCGGGCAACTTGTCGTTTTGGAAGGAGTGCGTGTCAAAGCCACCGAACTGGACAAAAAACACCTGCCGCTTGTTGCCGCGGGTGATGTCACCAGCCTGGATGAGCCGCAAAACGTTCTTCAACTTGCCGTACAGAGGGTCAGCGCCAAGCCCATCGGCCAAAGCGTCGAGGGCTTCGGCGTTCAGAGAGGGAACTTTGCGCAAGGTGGCGTCTGCAGCGATGGCTCGGTTGTGGACATTGATCAGGTCTTGCTCAAAATAGCTCGGGTTGCTGATGCCCAAGCCCGACAGCAACTTGGGCACCACCAACGAGGCGGTGTTGGAACCGAAGACGGGATAACGCATCAAATCACTGCGGTAACCCAAGGCCAGATCCTTGCCGGCAGAGGCCTGCAGCGCAATCGTTTTCTCTCCTGACAAGAGTGCGGGTGAATCCCCGATGCCGATGGCGCTGAAACTGCTGCTGCCGTTGGGTTTGGTCACCCCCAACACATCGCTCATGGCCCCGCCCCAACCGCGCACGGCGCCTTCCGCTTTGGATGTTTGCCAAAGCAATTGCTGGTCATTGTGCGAACCCAGCCGCACCGGTATGACCGTCGTGCCCTGCGCATTT
>JBEANX010000469.1:0-4279 GCA_041165245.1 Pseudomonadota bacterium | reverse complement strand
AGGAAGATCTGGTTCTCAGCCGCGAGCTTGCCGCCGTCGACCTTGTAGTGCACGTTCATCGAGAGCGTGCCCTTGTCAATGGTGTAGCCCGCATAGCGTGAGGCATAGGCCGACAGCCGTGTGAGCTCGATGCCCTTGGCGCTGGCGCTGATGTCGGTGTAGAGCTGCGGGCCCAGGGGGTGAAGCTGGCCGCTGATCTGCAAAGGTGCGCCATCGTCGACCGCACCGGCCACGCTGACGGTGGCGGGCTCTGGCTGGTTCGAGGCCACGCCTGAGATGGTGCCGTCGATGCGTGTGAGCTTGGCCGAGTAGTTGGGCTTGATGAAGTTGTCGGTGAAGTCCACCTTGCCTTTGGTCAGGGCGATGCCTTGCCAGCGCAGGTTCATGGCGGGACCTTCGCGGGCCGGTGTGGCTGCCAATTCATCACTGGCAGCCGACGCAGGCAGGCTGGAGGTGGTGGCGGTCGGGGCAGCAGATGCCGTGTGGGTGGCTGCTGGTTTGGCGCCTGCCTCTTGAGGGGTGGTCAGTGACTGTGGCGCAGCGTCATCGGCACGCCGCAGGAGTTGTGACAGGTTGAGCTTGCCGTCGGGGTTGATGATGACGCGGCCATAGAAATCTTGCAGGCTGATCTTGCCCAGGTCAGCGGTCAGGGCGGTGGGCGACCAGGCCAGGTCGCTGCCTTCCAGCTGCAACTGGCGCCAGGTCAGCAGGTCCGCATCGTTGACGCGGTCCAGCACGCGCAGATCGCTCAGGCCCAGGCGGCCTTGGTAACGTGCGCTCAGGCCGGCTTTGGCGTCGTCTGCCACGGTGAGGCGCCCGTCCATCTGCGCTTTGGCCGAGGCCAGCGCCACGTTGACCTTGGGCTCCAGGTAGGGCTGCAGCACGCGCAGATCCAGGTCAGCCACGCCCACCTTGGCCTTGACTTGCAAGGGCTGGGGGCGCACCTCGCCGTCGAAGCTCAGCTTGCCCTTGCCTTGCGCGCGGGTGGCCAGCTTGATGTTCAAGGTGCGGCTGAGGTCGGTGGAGAGGTTCTGCACGTTCAGGTCGGTTTGCTGCAGGTCGACCACCGCTGCTGGCTCGGTGGCCTGGTCGGTGACTTGTAATCGGCAGGCCTGGCAACGCAGCAGCTTGAGCGCCACGGGTGGCAGGGGTGCCGCTTTGGCGCTGCTGTTGGATGCAGCGGCAGGCGTTGCCGTGCCCGTTGGGGCTGCCATGCCCAGCCACTGGCCTTGAGGGCCACGGGTCACCCGGGCGTCGAGTTGATCAAAGGTGAGGGTGCCCAACTGGATGGCTCGCAACTCAGGCTTGCCTTGGAGCATGGGCAGGTCGATGTCGATGCCATCGAGTTGCAACGATGCCAGGTTGACCTTGTCGGTCGACGCCTTGGCCGAAGCTTGGGTTTGAAGGCCTTTGAGTTGCAGCACACCCTCGCTGAGGCGAATGCCGGCTTGCGCGGGCTTGTCGGGCGTGCCTGTGTCTGCCTGCAGGTTCGCCGTGACCTGGCCTTCAAAGCCCAGCACGCCCTGTTTGATCTCAAGCGGCAGGTTCAAGGCTTGTTTGAGCGGCGCCAGCCAAGCAGGGATGGAGGCCCCGCTCAAGCTCAGCTTGGCCTGGGTGTTTTGGCGCTGAATCTGCGTCTGCCCGTCGAGTTTGAGCTCGGTGCCTTCTGCCGTGCCCAGGCTCAACTGCCAAGTGGCGGCGGGTGCTTGGGGCGAGGCGCTCAGGCCTTTGGCGTCCAGCACGAGGCGGTCCAGCGCGGGCCAGGCGGCCTGTTTCTGAGACTGCACATCGATGCGTGTGGCGGCGATGTGCAATTGGTTCAAGGACCATTGCCAGGGCTTGGCCGTAGCTTGGGGTTTGGGGCTGGCCTCATTGGCCGCCGCCGCGGCGGGCTTGCTGGCGACGACCTTGGGTGTGCCAGGTGAGCTGCCTGCGGGCACTGCCTTGAAGCGCAAGCCATCGAGCGCCACGCTGCGAATGGCCACTTGTTGCAGCAGGGGCTGGGTGTCCAGGCCGTCGATGCTCAGCCTGTCCCACTGCATTTGGGTGTCGCCCAAGCCGGGCACCTGTTTCTGGCTCAGGTCCAGCTGGCTGAGCTTGAGCCCACCTTGCACGATCAGGGCAGGCACGGCGGGCGGCTTGCGCTGTTCGAACTGCACGCGCAGGGTGGTGTCCAGCTTGCCTTGTTCGGCCTGCACTTGAACGTCAGGGGGCAAGAATGGATGCGCTGCTTGCAGCCAGTGGGCCACGTCGATCTGGCGCCAATCGAGTTTGAGCTCCGAACGCAGCCCCTCCTTGAAGGGCAGGGATTGGCCCTCGATGCTCAAGGGGCTGCCATCGATGTTGGCCTTGAACTGCGGTTGCACCTTGGCGTCGACGTAGCTGGGCAGGTTCGACACAAAGGGAATGCCCACCTGGATGCGCTCAACCCGGTGTTCTTGCTTGAGCACCTGGTCGGTGTAGCGCACCAAGCCGTCTTTGACCTGGATGTTGAAAACCGCAAAGCGCGCGGGCTGGTCAATGGGCTTGGGCTGCTTGGCCTGAGCACGCAGGTGCGCCATCACCGCCGAGATGTTGAATTGCTCGGTGCCCTGGCGGTCGAGCCAGAACGTGGGCTTGTCCAGCGTGACATGCCTGACCACCGGCGCCAGGCGCCAGACCGATTCGAGGGACACCTGCGTGTCGGCATGGGCCAGCGTGAGCCACGGCGCTGCCTGTGGCCCCACCGACAGGCCATCGATGCCCACTTCAAGTGTCCACGGCTTGATGCGGATCTGGCCGACGCGCACAGGTGTTGCCAGCGCTTCGGTGGCCGCTGCCTCCACCTTGCCGCGCGCCCAGCCTGGCAGCCAATGGCCCACGATGCCTGTCCATGCCGCTGCGACCAGCGCCACTCCGGCAATGGGCTTGAGCCAGCGCTTGCGTTTTGCTGCGAGCTTGCCGGTGTCTGTGGATGAGTGAAGGGCTTCGGGGTTCGACATGGCAGCAAGCAGGGGCGCAGAAGGGGCAAGACCGCCTATGTTATCGGGCAGGTGTGGAACAATCGTCTGCATGAAACACAGGCAAGCACTTTTCCCCGCCCTGGCCTTGGGGCTGACGTCGCTGACATGGTCCCCCGTGGCCCATGCCGATGCGGTGGCCTCTTTGCGTGCGTTTGTGAAGGGCGTGAAGTCAGCCCAAGGTGAATTCACACAGACGGTGACTTCCCCTGACGGCAAGAAAGCCCGCAAATCAACGGGCAGCTTGGAGTTTGCTCGTCCCAACCAGTTTCGATTTGCCTACAAAGCACCGGTGGAGCAGCTCATCGTGGGCGACGGCAAAAAGGTCTGGCTGTTTGACGCTGACCTGAATCAAGTGACGGTGCGCCCCATGGGGCAGGCCGTGGGCGCCACGCCAGCCGCCTTGCTGGCCGGTGGTGCGCTCGACAAAGATTTCACGCTCAAAGCCTTGCCACCTGCGGCAGCTAAAACGATGGGCGCGGCGTCCGCAAGCCCGTCTGCTGTGCAGGCGGCAGGTTTGATCGAATGGGTTGAAGCATTGCCGCGTCAGAAAGACGGGCAGTTTCAATCGGTCAAAGTCGGCTTCGCCAAAGGCCAGCTCGTGGCCTTGGAAGTGCTCGACAGTTTTGGGCAGAAATCCAGGTTGGACTTCAGCCAGATGAACACGAAGGCAGCATTGCCGCCTTCGCGCTTCGTGTTCACACCGCCCGCTGGGGCGGATGTGTTGCAGCAACCCTGAATCTTGTTTTTGGTGTGGCCCATCCAGGGCCGCCACACCGTGGCTTCACATGAAGCCGCGGTGTGGGTTGGGGCGCCTGATGCTCAGGCGCTCCCGGGGGCTGAGTGATCAGCCTTCGCGCTTGCCAAAGCCAGGGCGCTTGCCGCCAAAGCTGCCGCCGGGCTTGCCGCCCGACTTGAAGCCAGGCTTGGCACCGAAAGGCTTGTCGCCAAAGGCAGGGCGATCACCACCGAAGGACTTGCCAGCGGGCTTGCCACCGAAAGGCTTCTTGTCGCCAAAGGCAGGGCGGTCACCGAAAGCAGGGCGGTCGCCACCGAAGCTGGGCTTGTCGCCAAAGCGAGGGCCCTTGCCACCGAAGGCAGGCTTGTCGCCGAAGGGACGGTCACCTTGGGGGCGGTCGCCAAACGGGCGGTCACCCGAGGGGCGGCCTTGGGGCTTGAAGCCATCGTCACGGCGGGGGGCGCCAAAGGAGGGACGCTCGCCACCGAAGGCAGGGCGGTCGCCACCGAAGCTGCGTTCGCCGCCACGGTCACCACCACCA
>JBEANX010000468.1:0-3257 GCA_041165245.1 Pseudomonadota bacterium | reverse complement strand
CAGGACCACGGGTGCCGAGAAGCCGCGCAACAAGGAAGGCACGGGCTCAACGGGCACATGCACAAACGTGAAGGTCTGGCTGTACTCGCTCAGCACCAGCACGGCATCGTGGCCCAGCGGGTTGGGCTGGCCTTCGAGGTGCAGCTGGATGTGGCTGCCATCCACCCCCACCAAGCCCATGGCCACGGGGATCACGTAGGCGTACTTCGCTGGCTGGCCCGGCGTGGGCAGGCTGTGCTGGTTGAGCGTGAGCGTGTAGGTCTGCTTGGCTGCGTCGTACTGACCTTGGGCAGTGACACGGGGGGTGCCTGCCTGCGCGTACCAGTTCTTGAACTGATAGAGCTTGGCGTTGAGGTCAGATTGCGGGTTGGCGTCAGCGATGGCCTGGGCGAAATCGTCGCAGGTCACGGCTTGGCCGTCGTGGCGTTCGAAGTACAAGGCCATGCCCTTGGCAAAGCCAGCTTCGCCGACCAAGGTGTGCATCATGCGCACCACTTCGGCACCCTTTTCATACACGGTGGCCGTGTAGAAGTTGTCGATGGCGAGGTAGCTGTCAGGGCGCACCGGGTGGGCCATGGGGCCCGCGTCTTCAGGGAACTGCAACTGGCGCAGGGTGCGCACGTCTTCGATGCGCTTGACCGCACGGGCGCTGGGGCTGCCGGCCATGTCCTGGCTGAACTGCTGGTCGCGGAAGACGGTCAAGCCCTCTTTGAGCGAGAGCTGGAACCAATCACGGCAGGTGACGCGGTTGCCCGTCCAGTTGTGGAAGTACTCGTGGGCGACCACGCTTTCCACATTGCCAAAATCAACGTCGGTGGCGGTTGCCGGGTTGGCCAGAACGAACTTCGTGTTGAAGATGTTCAGGCCCTTGTTCTCCATGGCGCCCATGTTGAAGTCGCTCACGGCGACGATCATGAAGCGCTCGAGGTCAAGGCTCAGGCCGAAGCGAGCTTCGTCCCAAGCGATGGACGCGATCAGCGAGTTCATCGCGTGTTCGGTCTTGTCCAGATCACCGGCCCGAACGTAAATTTGCAGCAAGTGGTCCTTGCCAGCGCGGGTGCGGATGCGTTGCTCGCGGCGCACCAGGTCAGCGGCCACCAAGGCGAACAGGTAGCAAGGCTTGGGGTGCGGGTCTTCCCACACGGCGTAGTGCTTGCCGCCGTCCAGACTGCCTTCTTCCACCAGGTTGCCGTTGGAGAGCAGCGCGGGGTATCGGGCCTTGTTTGCCTTCAAGGTCACCTTGTAGGTGGCCATGACATCGGGGCGGTCCAGGAAATAGGTGATGCGGCGAAAGCCCAAGGCCTCACACTGCGTGAAGAAGCCGCCACTGCTGGTGTACAGGCCCGACAGGTGGGTGTTCTTCTCGGGCACGCACGTGGTGCGGATCTCGAGCTTGAACGGCTGCTCGGGCAGGTTCTCCAGCACCAGTTGCTGGTTCTCAACCCGAAATGAGACGGGCTCACCATCAACCAGCACGCGGGTGAGGTTGATGTCCTCGCCATCCAGGCGCAGGGGGGCGCCGGGCTGCTCGGGGTTTGGGGTGACCGTCATCTTGTTGATGACCAGGGTCTTGGCTGGGTCCAGGTCGAAGGTCAGATCGACGGTCTTGATCCAGTAAGCCGGCGAGGTGTAATCCTCGCGGCGGATCAACAGTGCAGTGCCTTCACGCATAGGGGTCCTTGGCTCAGTTTCGTTCAAGGTTCGTCAAATGCCTTGTTTCAGGCTGGCCTCAATGAATGCGTCGAGATCGCCGTCCAGCACCTTCTGGGTGGCGGAGATTTCGACGTTGGTGCGCAGATCCTTGATGCGGCTGTTGTCCAGCACGTACGAGCGGATCTGATGGCCCCAACCCACATCGGTCTTGGTGTCTTCCAGCTTTTGCTGTTCTTCCTGGCGCTTGCGCAACTCATGGTCGTACAGGCGCGAACGCAGGCGCTTCCAGGCCACATCGCGGTTGCTGTGCTGCGAGCGGCCGTCCTGGCACTGCACCACGATGCCCGTGGGGATGTGGGTCAGGCGCACGGCTGAGTCGGTTTTGTTGATGTGCTGACCGCCCGCGCCCGAGGCACGGAAGGTGTCGGTGCGCACGTCAGACGGGTTGATGTCGATTTCGATCGAATCGTCAACTTCCGGGTAGACAAACACCGACGCAAACGAGGTGTGGCGGCCACCGGAAGAGTCAAACGGCGACTTGCGAACCAGGCGATGCACGCCGGTTTCGGTGCGCAACAGGCCAAAGGCGTATTCGCCCTCGACCTTGATGGTGGCGCTCTTGATGCCGGCGGTGTCGCCGTCGGTGATGTCTTCGACGGTGCAGGTGAAGCCCTTGCGCTCGGCGTAGCGGGTGTACTGGCGCAGCAGCATACTGGCCCAGTCGCAAGCCTCGGTGCCACCGGCACCGGCTTGGATGTCTACAAAGGCGGGCAGCGGGTCGGCCGGGTTGTTGAACATGCGGCGGAATTCCAGGTCACCCACACGGGCGGCCTGCGTGGCCACATCGGCCGCGATGGCTTGCATGCCATCGACGTCACCCTCAGCCTTGGACATCTCGAACAGCTCGCCGTTGTCGGCCAGGCCCGATTCGAGGTCGGCGATGGTCACCACCACGTTCTCAAGCGATTTCTTCTCTTTGCCCAGTTCCTGGGCGCGCTTGGGGTCGTTCCAGACGGCGGGGTCTTCGAGCTCGGCGTTGACTTCGCTCAGGCGGCGGGATTTTTCATCCCAGTCAAAGATACCTCCGGAGCTCAGCGGTGCGCTGAGCCAGGTCGCTGATCTGGGAGCCCAGGGCGTTGATGATTTCGATGTCCATGGCGTGTTCTTTTTCGAAAGGGGAGAATCAATCTTGCATTTTGTCACGAGGCCAGCAGGAAGTCGGCCATCAAACGGGCCAACTCTTCAGGCTGATCGTGATGGAGCATGTGGCCCGCGCCCTTGATCGTGGCCAAGGTGAAGTTGGGCACCACTTTGGAGCGTTCCAAGAACTCAGCATGCGTGTACTTGCCGTTGAAGAACATGAAGTACAGGGTCTGGTCACCCTCGACAAACAGCACGGGCGCAGTGATGCGCTTGAAGAAGGTCAACACCTCCGGCAGGCGGTAGAGCAGAGGCTGGGGGCGCTTATGGGCTGGGTCGGCATTGAGCACCCAGCGGCCACCCACCTCGTGCGCCCAGTGTTGGGCCAGCCAGTTGGCGTGGGTGTCGCGCAGCAAGGGGTTGGTTGACTTCAAACGGCCAGCCACCTCCTGCAAGGTGTTGTA
>JBEANX010000467.1:0-2638 GCA_041165245.1 Pseudomonadota bacterium | reverse complement strand
CTTGCTCGGCGCCTGGCTGGGCGCTTTGCGATTTACTTGGGGATGGCCGAAGCCGCAGCCTCAGCGGCCGAGGCTTGAGCAGCCAGTGCCTCAGCCACCTTGGCTTTGGCTTCAGGCATGGAGCCCGCCAGGCTGGGGCTGGCCGCTTCCTTGCTGGGCTCTTCGGTGTGGAGGGTGTCGCCATGCTTTTCACCGCTCATGTCGATGTCGCCACCCTTCATCAGCACGAACACCGACAGGGCCGCAAAGAGCACAAAGCCCACAAGGATCTTCCACATACCCAGCGTCTCCAAAAAAGGGGCCTGCACGCATCGTGGGCAGGCCTTGAACAAAACGATGCGCCCATTCTGCGCCGGGCGCCCCCTGATGTCGGTTGCGGGTTAACGCTGAGTCAGAACGTGACACACGGGCTGCAACATGCCCGGGCCGTGCCAGTTTTCACGCTGGCCCCTTCGGTCAACACTTCACGGCCTGCCATGTCTCTGGACGACGACCCACCCACCCCCATCCGCCCCTTGGCTGCCCTCAAAGCCATGGCGGCTTTGCGCCGCAACCCGCAGGACACCGGTCAGGTCTTCCTGTTGGGCGAGGCCATCAAGGGCCGCTCACCCATCGTGCTGCGTGAGCGCTTTCGTGCCGACCCGCAAGGCCGCCAGCGCCTGGCTGAGCGCCGCAGCCTTTTGCCCACGCTGGGCCGCACCGAATGGCTGGCCAGCTTGCCGCCGGGCAGCTTCGGGCGGGTGTATCACGACTTCCTGGCCGAGCAGAACCTCTCGGCGCAAGGCCTGGTCGACATTTCCCGCAACAGCCTGGGCAGCACGCCGGATGACGGCTCTGACCGCTACTACATCGGCCAGCGCCTGCGCGACATCCATGATTTGTTCCACGTGCTCTCCGGTTTTGGCCGCGATGAGCTGGGCGAGGCCTGCGTGCTGGCCTTTTCATTCCCTCACCAGGGCACCCGCAGCTTTGCCGTGATCGCCAGCACCGGTGCCTTTGTCTTGGCGCGGCGCTTTGGACATGCAGGGGTGTTTGGCGCCATCTGGCAGGCTTACCAGTTGGGCAAGCGCTCGCAGTGGATCCCGGCCTTGCCGCTGGAAGAGCTGCTCCCGCGCAATTTGGTCGAGCTGCGCCGCGAATTGAACATCGGGGTGCCCTCAAAATACTTGGGTGTCACGCAGGCGCTGCGTCAACGTGGCTTGCCTTTGCCTCTGCCCCCTGGAAGTTCTGAAAGTTTCGCCCCATGAGCTACAACACCCTGAGCTACGACGTCGGCACGGACGGCGTCCTGCTGCTGACCCTCAACCGACCTGATCACCTCAACTCCTTCACGGTCGAGATGGCCAATGAGCTGGTCGACGCTTTCAACAAGGCGAGTGACGACGACGCCGTGCGCGCCATCGTGGTCACCGGTGCGGGCAAGGCGTTTTGCGCCGGCATGGACCTCACCAAGGAAGGCAACGTCTTTGGTTTGGACGAAACCCAGCAGCCCACCCACGCTGATTTGCAAGACCGTCTGGACGACCCCGCCATCTTCGAAGGCGTGCGCGACACCGGTGGCCGCGTGGTGCTGTCCATCTTCAACTGCAAAAAGCCCGTGATAGGCGCCGTCAACGGCGCGGCCGTGGGCATTGGCGCCACGATGACGCTGCCCATGGACATCCGCATCGCGTCTGAAAAGGCCCGCATCGGTTTCGTGTTCGGCCGCATCGGCATCGTGCCTGAGGCCTGCTCCAGCTGGTTCCTGCCCCGCATCGTGGGCATCTCCCAAGCCCTTGAGTGGACTTACATGGCCGACGTCTTCGACGGCCACGAGGCCCAGCGCGGCGGCTTGGTCAAATGCGTGGTGCCACCCGAGCAGTTGCTGGAAGAGGCGATGAAGATCGCCCGCCGCATTGCCAGCGAGCGCTCGGCCGTGGGCATCGCCCTGACGCGCCAGATGATGTATCGCAACTCGGCCCAGCCCCACCCCATGGCGGCGCACCAGGTCGATTCGCTGGCCATGTTCTACACCAGCGTGGGTGATGGCAAAGAGGGTGTCCAAGCCTTCCTGGAGAAGCGTCCGGCTCAGTTCACGAGCAAGGCTTCTGACATGCCAGCGTTTTATCCTTGGTGGGAGTGAGAGCGTTCCCCATGCGAGCGGGTCGGGGCCCAGATGCAGCCTGAGTGTGCAAAGCGACACATGGCCAGTCAAAAGTTCCCCCCTTGCTTGAGGGGTTTGTCGGACAAACCCTGTGGGCAAACGGTGCCCCGTGGCACACATTGCACCCAGAGCAATCAAACTCTCGCTTGAGAACCTTCTAACAGCCCTTGATTTTTAGCTCGGGCACGTCATCCACCAGTCATTGAGGAACGACAAATCATGCGCAATTTCTCCATCGTTGCCCGTAGCGCCGTTGCCGCTGCCGTGTCGACCATTTCGTTGCTGGGCGCCGTTTCGGCCCAAGCAGCCACGTTCGCTGCACCTACCAGCGGTATCTTCACTTTCGACGCTGGCATCTTGGGCCTCCTGGCGAACGCCACCATCGCTGCCACGGGTGACGGCACCTTTGTGGGCGCCACCAAGACCAACATCTTCACTGGCGCCAAGACATACACGTCGGCCGTGGTGACCATGAAGCTGCCCAATGTGTCGCTG
>JBEANX010000466.1:0-6312 GCA_041165245.1 Pseudomonadota bacterium | reverse complement strand
AGCGCGACACCTTCACCGATGCGCAGGTCAAACAGCGGCTGGGCAAGGCGGTGCTCTTGCAGGCCGATGTCACGGCCAACAACGCAGACGACCGGGCCTTGCTGCAGCGCTTCTCGCTCTTCGGGCCGCCCGGTATCTTGTTCTTTGACCCACAGGGCCGGCCCATTGAGCAGGCCAAGGTGGTGGGCTTTCAAAAGCCTGAGCGCTTTGTGCAGGCCTTGCAGGCCGCCGGGCTGTGAATCTGCGCCGCATCTGCGGTGAATGGCCTATGATCGCGGCCGTGAAGTCGGCCAGACCGCCGCTGGTGCAATCCCCGAAAGGGCGCACTGGAGGAAGGTCCGGACTGCACAGGGTAGCGTAGGAGGTAACACCTCTCCACCGCAAGGTGAGGATCAGAGCAACAGAGACGAGTCGCACCGGCTTTCGGGTCGGTTCGGGTGAAACGGGCAATCTCTACGCGCAGCAACACCAAATAGGCACACGTTGACTTGTCCCGAGGAGTGTGCGGGTAGGTGGCATCGAGCCGTTCTGGCGACAGGCGGCCCAGAGGAATGGCGGTCACGGCTCCAAGTCGCAAGACAAGGGGCTGCACAGAATCCGGCCTATCGGCTGACTTCACACATATTTCACGATTTGGGCTTGATTCGCTCAAGTCCAGGGTTTTTCCGGTCGAAATGCATCGAGCTAACCGGGAGAAACCCATGTCGACACCTCATGCATCCATCCAGTGGCTCGGGGCCTTTGCCCTGAGTTTGGCCGTAGGTGCCCATGCCTCTTCTGACAGCCATGGCGGTGGGCACGATGCACCCAAGGCGGCTGCCAAGCCCGCGGCCAAAGCTGAGCCCAAAGCCGAGCCGAAAGCCGAAGCGAAGCCTGAGGCAGAAAAGCCCAGCGAGAAGCCCGCCGAGAAAGCCGCGCCCTCCGGGGTCTCCATGACCGAGTTGCGCGACCTCATCGACCAGAAGATCGCCGAAGTACGCACCAAGCAAGAAGCGGCACCCGTGGTTCGGGTGGTCACCCGCGCACCGCGCGCCAAGCCCAAGCCCCGCCCTGAGATGCTGGCCATGAACACCGAGCCCGGTGCGGGCCATGGCGGTGGCCACGGCGCACCCGGCAACAGCGCACAAGCCAAGATGGCTGCTGACGCACACCGCGCAGGCGCGGACGGCCACGACGTGCATTGGGCCTATGGCGGTGACACAGGCCCTGACAGCTGGGGCATGCTCAAGCCCGAGTTCAAGACCTGCATGATGGGCAAGCGCCAAAGCCCGATCGACATCCGCGATGGCATCAAGGTGCAGCTCGAGCCCATTCAGTTTGAATACCGCCAAACGCCCTTCAAGGTGCTGGACAACGGCCACACGGTGCAAGTCAACGTCGAGCCCGGCAACAGCATCACGGTGCTGGGCCGACGCTATGAACTGGTGCAGTTCCACTTCCACCGCCCCAGCGAAGAGCGCATCAATGGCCGCCAGTATGAGATGGTGGCCCACCTGGTGCACAAGGACTCTGATGGCAAGCTGGCCGTGGTGGCTGTGCTGATGGACCAAGGCATGGCCCACCCCATGGTGCAACTGGTGTGGAACAGCCTGCCGCTGGAGAAGGGCTTCGAGCAGTACTCGCCCGTCATGGTCGACATGAACATGATGCTGCCCGAGAGCAAGCAGTACTACACCTACATGGGCTCGCTCACCACACCGCCTTGCTCAGAAGGCGTGCTGTGGATGGTGATGAAGCAGCCAGCCACGCTCTCGCGCGAGCAGATCAATGTGTTTGCCCGCATGTACCCCATGAACGCCCGGCCCATTCAGTCAGCCGCGGGACGCATGATCAAAGACGGGCAATAAGGGCATGCGCCAGCAAAGGCCACAAGGCCTGGTGCGAGCTTCTGAACCAGTCGATGTGGCCAATGGCTTTGAGGCCATGGTCTCTCGGCGAGAGGCGGTGAACCTGCTTGCGCGCTTTGGGAAAGGTGCGCATCAGGTCGGCCACGGTGCCGGGGTTGGCGATGTCGTCGTCGGTGGCGTGGAACACCGTGATCGGGATCTCGACCTGCGAGTGGAAGTCCTTGTGGGGCTGGCCTTTGACGGCATTGGTGGCATAGCCACCTGCCGCACACCACTGGCCCCATTGGCGGCCCACAGCGGCAGGCAGGTCTTCACCCAGGCCGATCTTTGAGGTGGGGGCGTAGCCCGTGAGTCGGATGCCCAAGGGCACCAAAAAGCGCAAGCCAAAGTGGGCTTGCAGCTTGAAGCCCAGGCGCATCTGGCGGAACCAGCCGGTGGAGGTGGCCACGCCGACCACGCGGGCGATGTGATGGTGGTTGGGCATCAAGCCCATCATCTGGCCACCTGCGCTGTGGCCCATCAGCAGCACTTGATCTTGGCCTGTGCGGCGCACCAGCCAATCGAGCGCCGCGACCTGATCGAGTTGCCCCCATTCGGCCAGCGTGGCCTGGCTGTGCCTCAGTGGCCCTTGCAGCGACAAGCCAATGCCCCGGTAGTCAAACACCATCACCTCATGCCCTTGCTCGGCCAGCCAAGAGGCAAAGCGCAGGTAAAACTGTTGGCGCACGCCGGTTGCGGGGCACAGCAACACGGGCGCGTGGCTGGCAGGCTGCGTGCCGCCAAAAGCAGGCAGGAAGTGGCCTTGCAGGCGCAGGCCGTCGGCGCAAGTGATCTCGATGCGCTCTGTGGCCGAGGTGGCGCCCGAGGCGGTGGCGGCAGGGGTTCCGTCAGAGTTGGAGGAAGGTGTGTGAGCCATCTGGTGCGAGGTGTCGGTGGTCGTGAGGCGGGTCATCACTTGTCGATGCGGGTGTCGAGCTGCTGCACGTGCGTGAGCCAACGCGCCACCACAGCGATCTCGTCTTCGGTGAAACCTTGCGTGAGCCGCTTGTTGATGCGTTGCGTCACAGGTTTGAGCTTGGGCAATTGAGCCTGCCCTTGGGGCAACACCCACACGCGCTGTGTGCGTGCGTCTTGCGGGCAGGCACGGCGCGCCACCCAAGCCAAAGCCTCGGTGCGTTGCACCAGGCCCGACACGGCCGAAGGCACCAAGCCCAAGGCGATGGAAAGCTCGCCCATGGTGGCCCCGTCGCTCTGGGTCAGGGCAAAGAGCAAGCCGGCTTGGGCGGGGGTGGGTGCCACTTCGCCTTGTGCGCTGGCCTCTTCTTGCAAAGCGGCCATCCATTGCTGGAGCTTTCTTTGGGCACTGTTGAGCAAGAAGATCAAGCGGGGTGGCTTGCGGGAGTGTGTCATTTGTTTCGCATGCGAATTTCGTGTGCGAAGTATATGGGTGAAAAAAAGCGGCCGCAAGGGCCGCTGCTTCATGCAGGACGCAGGGTGCTCAATACACCCGGCCGCCCTTGATCTGTGCGTGGGTGCGGCGCGTGAGGTCGGTGGCCTTGGCCATCTGCGCCATGGCGTGCCCAGCATGGGCGTGGCAGATGGCCAGGCCCAAGGCATCCGCGGCGTCGTTGTGGGGTTCGCGGGGCAGGTTGAGAAGGCGCATGACCATGTGGCGAATTTGTGCCTTGGCGGCGTGTCCATGGCCCACCACTGCTTTCTTCATCTGCAAGGCGGTGTACTCGGCCACCTCGGGGTGCTCGGGGCGTGAGAGCAAGCCTGCGATGGCGGCGCCGCGCGCTTGGCCCAGCAGCAAGGTCGATTGCGGGTTGACGTTCACGAAGACGATCTCGACAGAAGCTTGCGCCGGCTCATAAGTGGCCACCACCTCGCGCACGCCGTCAAAAATGAGGCGAAGTCGCTCGGGCAGGTTGCCCTGAGCGGCTTCTTTGGTCTTGATGGTGCCGCTGGCGATGTAGTGCAGGCGAGGGCCGTCGGCCTCGATCACGCCAAAGCCGGTGGTCTGCAAGCCGGGGTCAATGCCTAGGATTCTCATGTCGGCGCCAAGGATACCCTGGCGCCCACACTGGGTCCGGCTTTTCAGCGAGCGCGGCGGCGCACCAGGCCCACAGCGGCCAGGCCTGTCAGCATCAGCGCATAGGACTCAGGCTCCGGCACGGCAGAGATGTTCTGAGCCTGGAAAGTGGCGCCTGCCTTGACGGCTTGCAAGTCAGCGTCGGTGAACTTGAACACGTAGAACTTGTTGTCGTTGGTGACGCTGCCCACGGTGGTGTTGACGAAGTCGTTGTCGTTGGCCACGTACATCGTGTGGTAAGTCACACCGTTTTCCACGATGTCTGCACCGAAGGCTGCACCTTCAAGCTTGGACGGGATCTGGGCGGCCGTGAAGCCAGCACCGGTCATGGCGCCGACCAGGTCCAGGAACAGGGAGGTCGAGCGCGCCGCACCTGCCAGGTTGGCGGCACCGGTGATGTCGCTCACGTCGGTCGCACCGCCAATGTCCACCAGGCGCATTTGCTTCATGGCGGCGTTGCTGCCATCGCCCAGGCCCTTGCCGTCACGCTCCAGAACCAGGAACTGCGTGCTGTTCAAGGCCAGGATCTCGCTGGAGTTGTAGGCCTTGCCAGCGATGAAGTTGTCGTATGCGAACTGCTGCGTGGCACCGGTGTTGGTGTCGATCGTGATGATGCGGTTGTAGCGGCCGCCGTCGCCGCCATCTTGCAGCAAGGGGCTTTGCATGAAGCCGATCAGGGTCTGACCGTCGGGCGAAATGGCCAGGCCTTCCATGCCTTTGTTGGTCACGCGGCCTGTGGTGTTGGTGAACTCCACGGACTTCTGGCTGCTTTGCGTGGCGATGTCGAACATCGCTGGCAGGGAGAAGGTCTTGGTGCGCTCGCCCGTGCTGCGGTCGAACTGGTAGACGTAAGGGCCGTATTCATCAGAGATGTAGACCGACTTGCCATCGTTGGAGGCGCGGATGCCTTCTGGGTCCAGTCGGGCATTGTTGGGGTTGCCAGAGTTGCCCGCACCAAAGCCATCCGAGCGGCCGGTGAAGTAGTACTTGCCCGCTGTGTTCAGGGCAGGCGTGCCGCTGGGCAGGCCCGCGGTGCTGCCGTAGTTCAAGGGCGTGGTGCTGTAGAGCAGCGTGGTGGCTTGCAGCGTGGGCGTGAGGGTGTAGGGCAGGCTGCCACTCGGCGTGTGAGTCAGGGCCAGTTGCACCGTTTGGAAGCGGGCAATGTAGGAGGCCGTGTCGTCCACGGTGGCGTTGTAAGTGATGGCGTTGGGGCCACGATCAGGCAGGGCCAGGAAGGTGTTGCCACCGGCCCAGGCCAGGCCAGAGCCCATGCCGCCCAGCAGTGCAGCCGAAGCGCCGTTTTCCAGGTTGCCGCTCAAGCCCGACAGGTCAGAGGCAGTGCCCGACAGGCTGCCGATGGCGATGAGGCTGGGTGCTGCTTGCGCCGAGTTGGTGGCGAGTGCTGCAACGAGTGCGACGGCGTGTGCAATGTGGTTCAGGCGCATGGGGTACTCCAAGGTGAGGCACTCAGGGTCGGGCTTGCGCGTGTCAGTGCCATGACGGCGGTGCTGAACCGTGGTGCGGTGGCCCTTCCTCCCCCGTGAACGCGGGGTGTGCAGTTGTGCGCTTGAACCCACGCGTTCCGGGGGGCTGTGGCGCGGTGCGCCTTGTCGCGATGTGGCACGGGGGGCATCATTCGTGCCTCGTCATCAGGTGATTTCATCGGTGGCCAACATCATCAAAAGGGGTGTCGACGTGAAAGTTTCGATCGTGTCCGTGGCGGTCTGCCTGATGGTGATGGGGCTGGCTGCTTGTTCTGACCGCAATGCGCCTGCGCAGTCCACCGTGGCCCAAGCGGCGTTGCCGGATGAACCCACCGCTGCGGGCATGTTCTCGCCCCCGCCTGATCAGCCCGAGGTGCCGGTGGTCGAGAGCGATGCCGACAAGGCCGCCTACCAGACCATGGAAGCGGGCTACTTGCTCGAGCCCAGTGCGCAGTGGGGCGTGTCCTCACGCGCGGGCTCATCCGTGGGTGACGAGCCTGCCGACACCATGGGCTATGGCCAGGCCAACGGCCCCGAGCTGGCCACCGACAAGCCTGACGGCCAATACTGGCGCAACCAACACGAGGCCCAGGGCGTCGATTGGCTGGAAGTGGGCTACGGACGCTCGGTGCAGGCCACCGAGGTGCGGGTGGTCATGAATGGCCGTGCGGCCGTGGGCGGGATCACACGGGTGGACTTGATCGACGACTCTGGGCTGCCCCACACCGTGTGGGCTGGCTCCAGCGATGTGTCCACCGAGACGCGTGGTGAACACACCTGGTTCGTGCGCAAATTCGACAAGACGCCTTACAAGGTCAATGCCGTCAAGATCAGCTTTGGCAATGCGGTGTTCCCGGGTGCCAAGCGGGTGGATGCGGTGCAATTGGTG
>JBEANX010000465.1:0-5763 GCA_041165245.1 Pseudomonadota bacterium | reverse complement strand
CACGAATGGGCTTGGCTCATCATCACGCTTTCATTGATTGCCGTCATTTATGTTGGCCTGGTAGCCATGGTGCAGCAAGACATGAAGAAGCTGGTCGCTTATTCCTCCGTCGCGCACATGGGTTTTGTGACCCTGGGTTTCTTCATCTTTAACGACCTTGGCGTGGCCGGCGGCTTGGTGCAAATGATTGCCCACGGCTTTGTGTCGGGTGCGATGTTCCTGAGCATTGGCGTGCTGTATGACCGCGTTCACTCGCGTGAGATCGCCAGCTATGGCGGTGTGGTCAACACCATGCCCAAGTTTGCTGCGTTTGCGCTGCTGTTCTCGATGGCCAACTGCGGCCTGCCTGGCACCGCTGGCTTCGTGGGCGAGTGGATGGTCATCCTGGGTGCGGTGCAGTTCAACTTCGTGATCGGCCTGCTGGCTGCCACGGCGCTGATCTTTGGCGCGGCTTACACCCTGTGGATGTACAAGCGCGTTTACCTCGGCGACGTGGCCAACGACCATGTGCGTGAGCTCAAAGACATCAACGCCCGCGAATTCTTCATCCTGGCCATCCTGGCCGCTGCAGTGTTGTGGATGGGCGTGCAGCCCAAGCCTTTCACCGACGTGATGCACGTCTCGGTGACGGAGCTGATCAAGCACGTGTCCACCAGCAAGCTGAACTGAAGGCCGACCTGATATGAATAACATGAACTGGATGGCGGTGGCGCCCGAGATCTTCCTGCTTGCCATGGCGTGCCTGGTGGCGATGGTCGACCTCTTTGTCACCTCCGAGAAGCGTCGTCCCACCTATTGGCTGACCATGCTCACCCTGGCGGGTGTGGCGGGCTTGCACATGGGCTACCTGGACAACCAGACATCTGGTTACGCCATGCAAGGCATGATCGTGACCGACCCGATGGGGCACTTGTTGGCCTTGTGCGCATCGTTGGCCGTGATGGCTTCGCTGACGTACTCGCAGCTGTATGCCAGCTCGCGTGAAATGCTCAAGGGCGAGTTGTTCACCCTGAGCCTGTTTGCGCTGCTGGGCATCTCGATCATGATCTCGGGCAACAACTTCCTGGTGATCTACCTGGGCTTGGAGTTGATGTCGCTGTCGCTGTATGCCCTGGTGGCGCTGCGCCGTGACCATGCACAGTCGACCGAAGCGGCCATGAAGTACTTCGTGCTGGGTGCCTTGGCTTCGGGCTTCCTGCTTTACGGCTTGTCGATGATGTACGGCGCGACCGGTTCGCTGGACTTGGGTGAGGTCTACAAGGCCACGCTGAGCGGTCAAGCCAAGCCCCAAGTGCTGGCCTTTGGGCTGGTGTTCATTGTGTCCGGCCTGGCTTTCAAACTGGGTGTGGTGCCTTTCCACATGTGGGTGCCTGACGTTTATCAAGGCGCGCCCACGGCTGCGACTTTGATGGTGGCTGGTGCGCCCAAGCTGGCCGCTTTTGCCATCACCATCCGCCTGCTGGTGGAGGGCATGATCAACCTGGCAGCCGACTGGCAGCAGATGCTGATGATCCTGGCCGTCCTGTCGATGGCCCTCGGCAACCTGGCTGCCATAGCTCAAACCAACCTCAAGCGCATGTTGGCTTACTCGGGCATTGCCCAGTTGGGCTTCATGCTGCTGGGCTTCGTGCCCACGCTGGTGGCTGGAAACACACTGTCCGCTGGAAATGGCTACTCCTCTTCGCTGTTCTACGTGCTGACCTATGTGCTGACCACGCTGGGCACCTTCGGCCTGATCATGCTGTTGTCGCGCCCCGGGTTTGAATCGGAGCAGATCAGTGACTTGTCGGGTCTGGCCAAGCGCAGCCCCTGGCTGGCTGCGGTGATGGCGATCTTCATGTTCTCGCTGGCCGGCATCCCCCCGACCGTGGGTTTCTACGCCAAGTTGGCTGTGCTTCAATCGCTGATCACGACCAATTCGCCGCTGCTCCTGCAGTTGGCCATCCTGGCGGTTGTGCTGTCTTTGATCGGCGCTTTCTACTATTTGCGCGTGGTCAAAGTCATGTTCTTTGACGAGCCGGTGGACACCACACCCGTGCTGAATGGTGGCGAGGCCCGTGGTCTGCTGTCCCTGAACGCATTGGCTGTGCTGGGCTTGGGCATCTTGCCCAGCGGTCTGATGGCTTTGTGTGCACGTTCCATCACTGCCGCATTGGCAGGTTGATCAAAGGTTGAAGTTTCATGAACGGTCTGGTGCCCGCCTGGGCGGTGATGACGTTGTTGGTCTCTGCCGTGGTGGCTGCCAATCTGCCGTTCGTGAACAACCGCGTGTTTGTGCTGGGGCCTCGCAAGGAGCCCAAGCCCACCACCTGGCATCTGGTTGAATTGGTGGCCTATGTGGCCATCACCTGTGTGCTGGGTCGTTGGCTGGAAGGCCACATTGGCCAAGCCACTGCCCAGCGCTGGGAGTTTTATGCCGTGTGGGCCTGCGTGATGATCACGCTGGCTTTCCCCGGCTTTGTGTGGCGCTACCTGCGCAGAGGCGGTCGTTGAACTCGCCCGCGGTGCCAGGCTTGCCGCTGGCAAGCGATGACACCCACCTGCGCGAAACCCTCCTGAGCACGGAGCTGCTCCAGCAGGGCAGTTTTCTCCAATGGCGTCGTGACCGTGTGGCCTTGCCCGATGGGCGCGAGGCCATCCGCGAGTTCGTGATGCATCCAGGTGCCGTCATGATCATTCCAGTGCTCCCTGATGGTCGCTTGGTGGTGGAGCGACAGTTCCGCTACCCCGTGGGCATGACGATGATCGAGTTCCCTGCTGGCAAGCTTGATCTGGGTGAGGGTGCCTTGGCCTGTGCCAAACGCGAGTTGCTCGAGGAAACCGGCTACAGCGCCACCCGCTGGGCGCGCGCAGGCGTGATGCACCCGGTGATCGGCTATGCCAATGAATTCATCGAGGTGTGGTTTGCCGAAGGTTTGAGCCAGGGCGAGCGTCATCTGGACGAAGGCGAGTTCCTGGATGTGTTCTCCGCCAGCCAGCAAGAGCTTGAGCAGTGGATGCGCCAGGGCCAACTGACCGATGCCAAGACCATTGTGGGCATGATGTGGCTGCAGCAATGGCGCTCAAGCCAGTGCACCTTGGAATGGCAGGTTTGACCCATGTTGGTGGTGGATCTGAGTTGTGCCCAAGGGCACCGTTTTGAAGGCTGGTTTGCGTCCAGTGACGACTTGGCAGCGCAGCAGGCCAAGGGCTTGGTGACCTGCCCGGTGTGTGGCGATGCACACGTGACGCGGGTGCCATCGGCTTCCCATGTGGTGGTTCAAGGCGGCGGCGAGCGGCGCAGTGCTGATCAGGCGCCACGTCAGGTGGGCGAGTCAGCACCGAAGAATCCGCCTGTGCCTGCATCCAGCCCAGACGCTTCTTCCCAAGCGCCTGACCCCGAAGTGGTTCGGCAGCTCCAAGCCATGTGGTTGAACACGGTGCGTGAAATCGTGCAGAACACCGAAGACGTGGGAGACAGCTTCCCCGAGGAAGTTCGCGCCATGCACCATGGCGATGCGCCAGAGCGTGCGGTGCGTGGTCAGGCCTCGCCAGAAGAACGTCAGGCCTTGCGCGACGAGGGCATCGAGGTGATCGCCTTGCCAATGCCTGAGGGCATCAAGGGCCCGCTGCACTGAAGCTGGACGCCAGGCCTGTGCCCGCCGCACGTGAGATGGCCAAGGCAAGGCTGGCTCAGAGGACCCGCCCAGGGTTCATGGTGTTCAGCGGGTCGAGTGCCTGCTTGATCGACCTCATCAAGGCCATGGCCACGGCTGACTGACGCTTGGCGAGTTCGTCTCGTTTGAGTTGGCCGATGCCGTGCTCGGCTGAAATGGTGCCCTCAAACTTGGCGACGACGTCATACACCAGCTCGTTGATGCCAGCTTCGTGCCGCTGCACGAATGCCTTGGCATCTTGGCCAGCTGGCGCCCCAACGTTGAAGTGCAGGTTGCCATCGCCCAGGTGGCCGAAGCACACCAATTGGTGGCCTGGATGCGCCTGTGCAAGGGCTGCTTGGGCCTCGCGCACAAACGCTGGAACTTTGGACGTTGGCACGCCGATGTCATGCTTGACCATCAGGCCTTCGGCTTTTTCCGCCATGGGGATGGCTTCGCGCAGGGCCCACATCGCACGGTGCTGCGCTTTGCTTTGGCTGAGTGTGGCGTTCAGGGCAGTGCCTTGTGAGATGGCTTGGGCCAGCAGGGTTTGCAAGGCTTCGTCAGTCTCATGGGCTTGAGGGAGGCTGGCTTCGAGAAGCACGGTCCATTCGGGCGCATTCAAACCTTTTGCCACCTTGGCGATGTCAGGCAAGTGCCTTTCGACCAGGGCCACGGGTGCGCGTGCCATCACCTCGAATGCGGTGAGCTGGGCATCAAGCGCTCGCCTGGTCACCTGCAGCAAGGCGACGCAGGCGTCCAGGCTGGCACAGGCCACCAAGGCTGCACTTTGCGAGGCGGGGCGAGGAAAGAGCTTGAGGCTGGCGGCCGTGATGACGCCCAGCGTGCCTTCGCTGCCGATGAAGAGGTCGCGCAAGTCGTAGCCTGTGTTGTTCTTGCGCAGGGCGCTCAGGCCTGACCAGACTTCACCCTTTGCGGTGACCACTTCCAGGCCCAGACACAGTTCGCGTGCGGTGCCGTAGCGCAGCACCTGGGTGCCGCCAGCATTGGTGGCCAGGTTGCCACCGATGGTGCAGGTGCCTTCGGCAGCCAGGCTGAGCGGGAAAAGCAGGCCATGGGCATGGGCCGCTTCTTGCACCTGGGCCAAGGTGCAGCCAGCTTGCACGCTCATGGACAGGTTCGCAGGGTCGACCGCCAACACGCGGTTCATGCGTTGCAGGCTGAGCACCATTTGCTGCCCAGAGCCATCAGGGATGCCACCGCCCACCAGCCCCGTGTTGCCGCCCTGGGGCACGATGCTCACGCCATGCGTGGCGCAGGCGTGAACCACGGCAGCGACTTCCTCGGTGCTTGCAGGTCGGGCCAAGGCCAGGGCTTTGCCTCGGTAGCGGCCGCGCCAGTCTTGCTCGTGGGGCTGCAGGTCGTGTTCGCTGGCATTCAAGCCTGGCACGTACAAGCCCACGGGCCCCAGGAGCCTCGCCAGGTCAAGCAGCCAGGCGGGCTGGTCTGCTTCAGGCAGGGCGTGATGATTTGGCGGCTGCTGCATCGGCCTCTTTCTTCACCCGCAGGCGCAACTTCACATACACCGCGCAGGCCACGAACACGACGACGCTGAGCGCGGTCTCTGCCCAGGCCAGTTGCTGCGAGAGGCCTTGGTCGGTGGTGCCACGCACGACGCCTTCGGTGAAGTACAGCAGGATCAGCATCGACAACCAACGGTAGGTGTAGAGCTTGTGTTTGAGCAAGCCAGCCAGCGCGAGGGTGAGTGGCAAGACCTTGATGGCCAAGGCACCCGTGCCACCTTTGAGCGGCGCCAGGTTCAACTCCCAGGCCAGGCCCAGCACGATCAAGGCCACGGTGCAGCCCAGGGTCACCCAGCGCCAGTGGGCGATCACGGCAAGGCGCTCGGGCGGATGCTGGCCCAGGATGGCATGGTCGGCGGCAGGGGCATCGATGGGCTGAACGGGCATGAAAGGCAGTGCGCGAAAGGGATGCGGGATGGCAGCGTCGCCCCGTGCAAGGAGCGCCAAGCAGCGGCAAGCATCGGCAGGGGACGCGGGTGGCATGATAGCCGCCATGACTTTGAACCCCAGCAGAATGGCCTTTCTGCAGCAATGGCCCTGGTTGGCCACTTTCAAGACACTTCGCCTTCGATTCCGCGAAGACC
>JBEANX010000464.1:0-4719 GCA_041165245.1 Pseudomonadota bacterium | reverse complement strand
GGTCTGCTCAATTTTGTGTCGCTGATGAACGCGAAGGCCCGCCAGCTGAGCATGCGTGATTCGCACTATGTGGACCCCACCGGCTTGAACAGCCGCAACCAGTCCAGCGCCAAAGACCTGGCCAGCTTGGTCAAGGCGGCATACCAGCAGCCATTGATCCGTGAGCTTTCCACGTCTCCTGAATACTCGGTGCAGGTTGGCCAGCGTCAGGTTCGTTTCGGCAACACCAACAGCTTGGTCAAGAACCCAGTGTGGGACATCGGATTGCAAAAGACAGGCTACATCGTTGAAGCCGGCCGCTGCCTGGTCATGCAAGCGCGCATGGCGGGTCGCAAGCTGATCATGGTCTTCCTTGATTCGAGCGGCAAATACTCGCGCCAGGCCGATGCCGAGCGCGTGCGTCGCTGGCTGGAGGGTGCAGCCCGGGGCAGCCAGCCGTCGGCCGCTTTGAAGGGTGATGCGCACCGCGCTTCCTGATGGCGCTTTTTCAGCTAGCACGGCCGTGTGCTGCTGCTGCCTCAAAGCCCTCTTTGTGAGGGCTTTTTCACGTCTGGAGCATTGGCTCCGTGTTGGCTGATCCATCGAGCGGCCGGTGGCCTGCTCATGCCCTGGGTGGGCGCTGAGTGGTCCTTGATTGGGCCATGGTTGGACCTTGATTGGGCGCTGGGGCGCATGCCGAAGAGGCACGTCTTTGGTTGGCTGAAGCACCAGCGGTTTTGGCAGGCAAGGTCTAGCGCCCATGAAAAAAGCACCTGGCTTGCAGGTGCTTGGCTTGGGTGCTTGGGCGCTCAGTTTGGCGCAGGGCCTTGCCAACCCATTTGCATGGAGATGCGGTTGGCGGCTTCCTGGATGGCTTCGCCTTGCTCCAGACCTGGGGCCGAGACGACGGACAAGGCGCCCACCACCGCGCCCTCGTCGTTGTAGATGGGCGCTGCCGTGGTGCTTTGGTTGTTGGTGCCAGGCTCGCTGCCCGAAAGCACGCCATGCTGGCGAACCTGTTGGGCATCCAGTTGAACCACCTCCAGGCGTTGGCCCGATTGCTGGCACAGGTGGTGCAACTGCGGCCCCGACTCTTTGATCAGCATGGCGCGACCAGGGATGCAATCTGTGAGCGGCGTGCGTTGGTGGGGCACGCGCTGCAGGTTGATGCCGTGGCGCTCCTGGCCCGTGCGGCTCAGGCAGACGGCGTCTTGCTCCTGTCGGCAGTACAGGCTCACGGGGCTGGCGAGCAGCCGGTGCAGATCCTGCATCGCGGCGGTGGCCTCTTCGCGCAGGTCCAGCCTGCCGCGCACGAGATTGCCCAGCTCCAGCAGGCGCAGGCCCAGCCGGTAGCTGCCAGGGCCGGCGCGCTCGACATAACGGCCGGCGGCCAGGTCGTTCAAGATGCGGTGCGCGGTCGACGGGTGCAGACCCGTTTGCGCGCTGATGTACTTGAGAGACACCGCCTCTTGGCCCAGGGCCAAGGTGTCGAGCAGCGAGAACATGCGGCTCATGACCTGGATGGATGTCGGCTGATTGGGAGATGGACTCATCGGGTTTTCCTCCGTGACATCCCATTTTGGAAGGCGGCAATCCAGTTCAATCGGCGGAATAATCCCCCGCAGACCCCCGATTTGTGACATGGGGGCAGGTCTACACTGTGTCGGCCTCCATCATGTTTGTGCCCATGCCTTCACTTCGCATCCGTCCTTGGCAGTTGCTCCTGGTCGCCCCTTTGATGAGCTTGTTTCAAGGGTTCGCCCAAGCGGCTGATGTGGCTGCTACGCCAGGCGCTGGCCCCTCATCGCCAGCAGCTTCGGCGTCGGCTTGGAGTGTCCCCTCGGTCTTGCCACCCAAGCAGTGGAGCCGTGTGCCCAGGGTGATGGGCCGATTGCAAAGCAAAGACTTGGGTTTGCTGATCAACACGGAAGATCCTTATTCGGTGCAGGTGGGCGAGGCCTATGTGAAGGCCCGTGGCTTGAAGGAAGACCAAGTCTTGCGCGTGAGCCTGCCTGTCAAGTCCAGCCTCACGCGGGAAGAGTTTGCGGAGCTGTCTGGCAAGGTTGATCGCTTCTTTGGTGACCGCGTTCAAGCCTTGGCCCTGAGTTGGCGATTGCCCTATGGCGTGGAGTGCAATTCCATCACCGGCGCCTTGGCCATGGGTTTTGACCCAGGCCTGTGCAGCAACACTTGTGCAGTGTCGCGCACTTCGCCTTATTTCGCGTCCGCATCGACCAAGCCTTATCAAGACTTCAAGATGCGCATCGCCATGATGTTGGCAGCGCCCAGTGTGGATTCGGCCAAGGCTTTGATCGACCGCGGTGTGAAGTCAGACGGCAGCTTGGGGCTCAAGGGCGGGCCAACGGCGAACATCCATCTGGTCACCACGTCGGATGGCATTCGCAGTGTGCGCCGCACCTTGTTCCCGCCCTCAGGGCCTGTGCCTGAGTTCAACCTCGACGTGCAGTTGGACGACACCAATGCAGTGAAGAACGCCTCGCGGGTGTTGATCTACCTCACGGGCATCACCCAGGTTGAGTCGTTGGACACGGTCCAGTTCCTGCCGGGCGCGCTGGCAGACCACCTCACGTCCTTCGGCGGCGTGCTGGACAAGCCCCATGGCCAGATGACGGTGCTCTCCTGGATCGACGCAGGCGCCACGGCCTCTTATGGCACTGCCAGCGAGCCTTGTGCGCACCTGCAGAAATTTCCACACCCGCAAGGTCTCATCCTGTTTTATGCCCAAGGCGCCACAGCCATCGAGACCTACTGGAAAAGCGTGGCCTGGCCTCAGCAAGGCCTGTTCGTGGGTGAGCCTTTGGCTGCGCCTTTTGACCGAGGCCTGCGCGTCAAGCCTGTTGAGGGCAATGTGGCCTTGGTGCCGGGCGGTGTGCGCCGTTGAGGCTTGACTCCGGGTTTGGCTGCTGGGTGTTTCAGCGCGTCAGCCAGGTCGCCCAGATTTTTCGCCAAGGCCCCACGCTGATGCGTTGTCGCACCACCGGGTAGTTCTGCTCGGCCAGATCTTGCATGAGCAGCAGGGTCAGGCGGGTCAGGATGCGCAAGGGCCGCAGCGCTTGGCGCTCGGGGGAGGGCAGGGTGGCCAGTTGGGCCATGGCCGCGCTCAGTCGGTTCACCACATCAGCCTGCCAGGCGGCCATCAGCGCCAACATGGCGGGCGTGGGGGCATCGGGCCCCGGGCGCAGGAACTCGTGGGCTCGCACATCGTGTTGTTGCAGCATGTCCACGGGGATGTGCAACCAGCCGGCGTGGGCGTCTTGCCCCAGTCGGGCCAGGATGTGGGCGCGTCGCAGGCCCAGGCCCAGCGCGATGGCGGCGTCTTGAGCCGCATCGCTGCGCCCGCCCAGCACCCAGGCCGCGCCTGCGCAGGCTGCAGCGGTGGTCTGGTTCATGTGTTGATCCAGCGCAGCGGTGTCCAGCCAGCGGGTTTGCTGCAGCAAGGTCTCCAGGCCCTGGATCTGCGAGGCCCACAGAGGCATTGGTGGCACGTCGGCCAGCTCAGCAGATGTTGAGGCGCCCATCACGGCCTGCAGCAGCGGGTGCTGTGGCGCCTTTGAAAAACCGTTGGACACCGCTTGCGCCCACCAAGCGAGCTTGCGCTCGCCCACCGAGGCGTCGCTCACCGAATAAGGGATGCGGCTGACCTCATGCCACCACGCGGCCCAGGCCTGCAAGGCGGCTCGCTTGGGGCCTGCAGCAGCGATGGCAAGGGCCAGGCTGCTGCCAGGGCGGGGAAAAGGCGGTTCGGCGCGAGCGGACATGAACAGGGGTGAACAGTGGGGTGATTGGTGGGGGGAATGACACAAACAGTGGCCGGGAAAACGGCCTGATGGGCGCGTATTGTCGTGCTTGAGCGGTTGACAGTGTGATTGTGGTGCTTCTACATTAATGACTCGCTGGTCATTAATTTTTTCCGCACTTTTGCGGCACATTCCGTTGGACGACAAACGCAGGAAGCTCGGCTCTGGCTGGGCATCGTTTCTGGTTCGACCCGACCTCACGCTCTGCCCATGAATTCACGCCATTTTCCCGCCTCCAGCCCTCGCTGGGCGCTGCTGATCGCCTCTGTGTCACTGCTCGCCCTGGGCGCTTGCAGCAAACCCCCCGAAGTCGAAACGCCGGTGCGAGCCGTGCGCACCCTGGTCCTCAAGGACGCAGGCGGTCTGATCGACCGCGAGTTCTCAGGCGAAGTCAAAGCCCGCACCGAGACTCGGCTGTCCTTCCGTGTGGGCGGCAAAGTCACGCAGCGCCTGGTCGAGTTGGGCCAGCCTGTGCGAGCAGGCCAAGCCCTCGCGCTGCTGGACGCCACCGATCTGCGTTTGAGCCAGGACGCCGCCCGCGCTGGATTGGCAGCGGCCCAGGTTCAGGTCAATCAGGCACAGGCCGATTTCAAGCGTTTCCAAGATTTGCGTGCCCAAGGTTTCATCAGCCAGGCCGAACTCGAACGCCACCAGACCACCCTCAAAGCGGCCGAAGCTTCTGCTGCCCAGGCCCGCGCTCAACTCAGTGTGCAGGGCAACCAGGCCGCTTACAGCAGCTTGAACTCAACCGCAGCGGGTGTCGTCACCCTGGTGTCGGTCGAGCCCGGTCAGGTGGTCAACCCTGGTGAGCCGGTGTTGACGGTGGCCCACGATGGCCCACGCGATGTGGTTTTTGCCATCCCCGAAGACATGGGCAATGCTGTGCGCCCCCTGGTCGGCAAGATGAGCGCCATCAAGGCCC
>JBEANX010000463.1:0-4913 GCA_041165245.1 Pseudomonadota bacterium | reverse complement strand
GAAATGGTGGCAAGAGCCCCGCAAGAAGGCGAACGGGTCCGCCGCCATCTTGTCCAACTTCATCTGCAGGCGCATCGGGTCACGGCCTGCGTTGAAGTGCTCGATCTCAGAGAAGACGCTCATGGGGTGGCTCCAACAAAGACTTCGGCGGCGATGGATCACGCCACGGCCCCAGTCTATGCCCCAGGGAACCCTGGACCACGAGGGGGTGCTCAGATGAACACTTCAAGGCCCGCTCAGCTCGGCCCTGCCTGTGACCGCCGCACCATAGGCCTTGAGAAACGCCTCAGGCATGCGCCGCACCTTGCCCTGGGCGATGTCCACACAAACGTAGTGCGTCTTGGCGCGAAACACCGTCTGGCCATCACTGGCGCGCACGAACTGGTGCTGGCGGTAGAGCGACAAGCGATCGATCTGGACCAGCCAGGTGCCGCGCAGGATGGTCTGACCCAACAGGGTGGGCTGCAGATAGGTCAACTCATGCTGGCGCACGACCATGCCATGGCCGAGGGCGGCATATTCAGCCTGGCCCAGGCCCAAGGCGGTGGAGTGGGCCCAGGCCATGTCTTCCACCCACTGCAGGTAGTGCACATTGTTGGTGTGCTGCATGAGGTCGATGTGGCTGGGCTCGACCGTCAAGGGCTGCACGAAGGGGGTGGGCAGGTCCCAGTTGATGTCACCGGGAAGGCGGGTGGCGATGAGGTTGGAGGCGTCACTCATGGGCCGATGATGCCAGCGAACAGAGCGCCGGCTGCCCCACCCAAGCGCACAAGACAGGCCTGAACGCCCGTTTGACGCGGCTGAAAGTGCCCCGAAATGACACACCCCATGCGGCCTTCCACACCGCACAGCCCGCCGTTGTCCATAAAATCGCGCGACAGGGCTCGCAAACGCTCACCCGCCGCCACCGGCCCTGTCCCAGCCGCCAGCCCACGAGGCCAGAGCGGCACCCCCTTCGCCCCGGGCGAGACAACCAGGCACCCATTCATGACCACCCCAGAAGAAAAACGCGCCGAGCTCAACAAGGCCGCGCTGGAATATCACGAGTTCCCCACGCCGGGCAAGCTGGCCATCAGCGCCACCAAACAGCTCACCAACCAGCGTGACCTGGCCCTGGCTTACTCGCCGGGGGTGGCCGCACCGTGCGAAGCCATCGTCGACAACCCGGCTGCGGCCTTCAAGTACACCAGCCGCGGCAACCTGGTGGCCGTGATCACCAACGGCACGGCCGTGCTGGGCCTGGGTGACATCGGCCCCCTGGCGGCCAAGCCGGTCATGGAAGGCAAGGCGGTTCTGTTCAAGAAGTTCTCCGACATCGACGTGTTCGACATCGAGATCAACGAGAAGGACCCGGAAAAGCTGGTCGAGATCATCGCCAGCCTGGAGCCCACCTTCGGCGGCATCAACTTGGAAGACATCAAGGCGCCCGATTGCTTCTACGTGGAGCGCAAGCTGCGCGAGCGCATGAAGATCCCGGTGTTCCACGACGACCAGCACGGCACAGCCATCGTGGTGGGCGCCGCCCTGATGAACGGCCTGAAGGTCGCGGGCAAGAGCATCAAGGAAGTCAAGCTGGTGACCTCAGGCGCTGGCGCTGCAGCCCTGGCTTGCCTGGGCCTGCTGGTCAAGCTGGGCCTGCCGCGCGAAAACATCTGGGTGACCGACCTGGCTGGCGTGGTCTACGAGGGCCGCACCGAGCTGATGGACCCGGACAAAGCCTTCTTTGCCCAAAAGACCGAGCAGCGCAAGCTGACCGAGGTCATCGCCGGGGCCGACATCTTCCTGGGCCTGAGCGCCGGGGGCGTGCTCAAGGCCGACATGGTGGCCAAGATGGCGAGCCACCCCATCATCTTTGCGCTGGCCAACCCCACGCCCGAGATCCTGCCGGAAGAGGTCAAGGCCGTGCGCGACGACGCCATCATGGCCACCGGGCGCTCGGATTACCCCAACCAGGTCAACAACGTCCTGTGCTTCCCCTACATCTTCCGCGGGGCGCTGGATTCTGGCGCGACCACCATCACCGATGAGATGGAGATCGCCGCGGTTCACGCCATTGCCCAGCTGGCTCAGGCCGAGCAGAGCGACGTGGTGGCCGCAGCCTACGCAGGCGCCAACCTGAGCTTTGGCCCTGAATACCTGATCCCCAAGCCGTTCGACCCCCGCTTGATGATCATGATCGCCCCTGCCGTGGCCGAAGCCGCGCTGGCCTCGGGCGTGGCCACCCGCCCGGTCAAGGACATGGCGGCTTACAAGGAAAAGCTGCAGAGCTTCGTGTACGCCTCTGGCAACACGATGAAGCCCATCTTCAGCGTGGCCAAACGCGCCCAGAACAAGCGCATTGCCTTTGCCGAGGGAGAGAACGAGCGCGTGATGCGCGCCGCCCAGATCGTGGTCGACGAAGGCCTGGCCCGCCCCACCCTGGTGGGCCGCCCTGCCGTGCTGGCCCAGCGCATCGAGCGTTTTGGCCTGCGCCTGCGCCCGGGTGTTGATTTCGACATCATCAGCACCGAGGAAGACCCACGCTACCGCGACTACTGGCAGACCTACCACCAGCTGACCGAGCGCAAGGGCGTGACGCAGCAGATGGCCAAGATCGAAATGCGCCGCCGCCTCACGCTGATTGGCTCGATGCTGCTGCACAAGGGCGAGGTCGACGGCTTGATCTGTGGCACCTGGGGCAACACCGCCCTGCACCTGCACTACATCGACCAGGTGATCGGCAAGCGCGAAGGCGTCAAGACCTACGCGGCCATGACCGGCCTGATCCTGCCCGGCCGCACGGTGAACCTGCTGGACACGCACATCAACTACGACCCCACGGCCGAGCAACTGGCCGAGATCACCATCATGGCGGCCGAAGAGATGATGCGCTTTGGCCAACGCCCTAAGGCGGCCCTGCTGTCGCACTCGAATTTTGGTTCGAGCAACCAGCCCTCGGCGGTCAAGATGCGCGAAGCCTTGGGCCTGATCCAGCAGCAAGCGCCCTGGCTGGAGGTCGATGGTGAAATGCACGGCGACACCGCCCTGGACGCCGACTACCGCAACGAGCTGATGCCCCGCAGCACCCTCACGGGCGAGGCCAACTTGCTGGTCATGCCCAACATCGACGCGGCCAACATCTCCTACAACCTGCTCAAGGTGGCGGCGGGCAACAACATCGCCCTGGGGCCTGTTTTGCTGGGTGCGGCCAAGCCGGTGACCATCCTGACGCCCTCGGCCACGGTGCGCCGCATCGTCAACATGACGGCCATGACGGTGGCCGACGCCAACGCCCAGCGCTGAAAAAAGCAGCACCCATGACACCCGAACCGGGGCTTGCAACAGAACGTTTCACGGATGTTTCACAGACGGAAGTGAGTTAGCGCAAACTGTCAAGCCCTGAAGCAAAGGCCCCGCAGCACTGTCTTTTCAGTGCCCGGGGCCTTGAGCTTTTGGGGGTGTTTCTATACCATTTGCGACTTCGGAATTCGCACGATTTTGAGAGACAGGCTGGCGCACGGTGAAGATTGCAAGGATGTTCAAACCAAGTATCCACGCAACGCTGAGTGTGCTGTTGGCCTTCTCCGTGACGGTTTCCACCGAAGCGCAGGCCTTCTACCAGAGCAGGCAAGCTGAGGCTCAGACCGCCACGCAGGCGCTGGATCAGGTCATTGGCCTGAGCCAGTTGCCCCGGCAGGGTCAGGATGTGTACGAGCGCATTTTGTCCGGCGGCCCGTTCCGCTATGACAAAGACGGCGTCGTGTTTGGCAACCGTGAGCGTCAGCTCCCGCGCCAGACCCGAGGCTACTACCGCGAGTACACCGTGCCCACGCCAGGGTCACGAGATCGCGGCGCAAGGCGCATCGTCTGTGGCGGCAAATTTGTGCAAAGTCCCGAAACTTGTTTCTACACCCAGGATCATTACCAGAGCTTCCAGAAGATAGATCCCCAACGGTGAATCCCATTTCTGTGGCCTTTGACATCGGTAAATCCATGCACCAGTCTCAAGCGATCATGTTGCTGCAATCCATCCGCCCAAACATTGTTCAGGCCATCCGCGCTTACCGCCCGGATGACTTGCAGGCGGCCGCCCAAGAGGTCGGACACCACTTCCTGTACACCAACCTGAGCGGCGCGAAGGACAAACAGGACGTGCTGGACATCATTGCCCGCGACTTCCTGTTCCCTGACCACTTCGGCAAGAACCTCGACGCGCTGTACGACTGCATCACCGACACCGTTCACAAATCAGGCCCCCAGCCTGGCTTTGTGGTGGTGCTCGAGTTGTTGCCCGACGCCGTTCACATGGACCGCGAAGGTCGCGAGCAATTGCTCGATGCCTTCCGCGACGCCGCCGATTTCTGGGGCGAGCGCAAGATCCCCTTCCGCGTGTTCTATTCCATCGCTGTCTCGGGCAAAGAGTCAGCCGGCAACTGGGACAAGGCCGAAGTCGCTCAAAACGACACCCCACCGAAGCCTGTGAAGGTTTCCAAGAACGCCCCGGCGCCCATGGTCATGAACCTGCCCCCCATGAGCAGCGTGTTTGACACGGCCCAACTGCTGAGCGCTGCCTGAGGCAGCCAGATGCGATCTCTCCCACCGTGGGAGATTGACTAAAAAAGGCCACCTGCGGGTGGCCTTTTTGCTTCTGCGCCTGCTGCGCTTGACGCAAGCCTGCTCTCAGCGCCCCGCCAGGGTGCGGAAGAAATCAAGCCGCTGCGCCCAGCCGCCTTTGCTGGAGAGGTAAGTGGGCGCCACCACCTTGGCACTTGATGGCGTGATGCCCATCGAGGCCAGCCCCGGCAACTTGCCTGTGGCCACATTGGGCACGCTCATGGAGTCGAGGTTGTCGCCCGACATGAGGGGCTCGCCAGGCAAAAAGACCATCACCGCCGCCTGCAATCGCCCCACAGCCATCGGCATGGGGATCACGG
>JBEANX010000462.1:0-2591 GCA_041165245.1 Pseudomonadota bacterium | reverse complement strand
GCCCAGGTAGAGCAAGCCACCTGCGACACGGATCACATAGAAGGGATAGGTTGCCTTCACGCCTTCAACGAAGCTGTAGACCAGGGTGCCATCGGGGTTCACGGCACGCCACATCAAACCCTGCATCACGCCGGCGATCCACATGGCGGCGATGTACAGCACGATGCCGATGGTTGCGGCCCAGAAGTGCAGCGAAATGGCAGGCACGCTGTACATGGTTTTGCGGCCAAACAGGCGGGGGATCAAGTAGTACAGCGAGCCCATGGAGATCAGACCCACCCAACCCAAAGCGCCGGAGTGAACGTGACCAATGGTCCAGTCGGTGTAGTGCGACAGCGAGTTCACCGTCTTGATGGCCATCATGGGGCCTTCGAAGGTGGACATGCCGTAGAACGACAGGGACACGATCAGGAACTTCAGGATGGGGTCATCGCGCAGCTTGTGCCAGGCGCCCGACAAAGTCATGATGCCGTTGATCATGCCGCCCCAGGAAGGCGCCAACAGGATCAGCGAGAAGACCATGCCCACGGACTGAGCCCAGTCAGGCAAAGCGGTGTAATGCAGGTGGTGAGGGCCGGCCCACATGTAGGTGAAGATCAGGGCCCAGAAGTGCACGATCGACAGGCGATACGAGTACACGGGCAGGCCAGCCTGCTTGGGGATGAAGTAATACATCATGCCCAGGAAGCCCGCGGTCAGGAAAAAGCCCACCGCATTGTGGCCGTACCACCATTGCACCATGGCGTCCTGCACACCGGCGTACGCCGAGTAAGACTTGGTGAAGGACACGGGAACAACAGCGCTGTTGACGATGTGCAGCAATGCCACGGCCAGGATGAAGGCGCCGTAGAACCAGTTGGCCACGTAAATGTGGCGAACCTTTCGAATGCCGATGGTGCCGAAGAAGTTGACCGCGTAGGCCACCCACACCACGGCGATCAGGAGGTCGATCGGCCATTCAAGCTCGGCGTATTCCTTGCCTTGGGTGAAACCCATGGGCAGTGAAATGGCTGCGGACAAGATGACCAGTTGCCAGCCGTAGAAGGTGAACGACGAGAGCGCGTCAGAGAAGACACGCGTCTGGCAAGTGCGTTGCACCACGTAGTAAGACGTGGCAAAAAGCGCCGAGCCACCAAACGCGAAAATGACCGTGTTGGTGTGCAGGGGGCGCAAGCGGCTGTAGGTCAGCCAGGGAATGCCAAAGTTCAATTCGGGCCAAGCCAGCTGGGATGCGATCAGCACCCCCAAGGCCATGCCCACCACGCCCCAAAACACAGCGGCGACGGTGAATTGCCGCACCACGGTGTCGTTGTAGGCGGCAGAGCGGTTGTTTGCCATCAGTCGTTCTCCTTGTTCAACGGGCGCTATTGTGAGGGCAAACCAGTACCCCACCTTGTGGAAGATCAAGGCAAAGTCGTGGGTTCGTCTTGGTCTTGTTCAAGGATGCGCACACCTTCTTGTTCCAGGTCTTCGAACTGCCCTCGGTAGATCGACCAACCCAGGAAGCCCAGGATGAGCAAGACAAGTACAACCGACAAAGGCAAGAGCAAGTACAGGATGTCCATCTTGGACTCAGCTTTCTGAAGCGAGCTTGGCCCGCTCCGATGAAGGGCCGCTGGCAGCATGGGCACGCCCGATGCGAAGGGCGTTGAGCAGCACAAGCAAAGAGCTCAAAGCCATGCCAATGCCCGCCAGCCAAGGTGGCAAAAGCCCCATCAGCGCGAGGGGGATGCACACAAAGTTGTAAACGGCCGCCCAAGCCAGGTTCTGTCGAACGACTCGCATCGCCTGCCTCGCAATCGACACGGCCAGTGGCACGCCCAGCAGGCGCCCACCCAGCACGATGAAGTCGGCTTGCGACTGCGCAAGCGGCGCGCCATGGTCCAAAGCGAATGAGGCATGGGCCTTGGCCAGAACGGGGGCGTCGTTGATGCCGTCGCCCACAGCGACCACGATTCGGCCCGTTTCCTGAGCCTTGCGCAGCACCTCCAGCTTGCCTTCTGGCGAGGTTGCCGCACCCGCCACTGACACGGGGGGGTTGACAGCAATTTGTCTCACCAGCGCGACAACTCGCTCGGTCTGATCACCGGAAAGAACGCTCACGGCCACGCCCTGGTCGCTCAAACACTGCAAAGCTTGGCTGGCGTCAGGCCGGATTTTTTCGTCCAGCGCAAAACCAAAGGCCTGGTCGGTACCAGCGCCTTGCCCGTGGCTGGGCATGGGCGACCACCAGACACGCGCCTTGGCCCAAGCCTGCGCCATAGCACCTGGGCCCAGCACCCACTGCGCCGAACCCAAGCGCCAGACCTGACCGTGTGCGTCCGTGGCTTCCAGGCCTTGCCCGGCTTGCTCACGCACACCTTGCCAGGCGGAAGGCGCTCCCTCGGCGAACCCAGCCAAGGCTTTTGAGGCTGGGTGCTGTGACAGCAGGGACAGGCTGGCCGCACGCTGCAAAGCGCCTTGCACCTGCTCGGGCAGGCCTTGGGCGAGGGAGAAGACCTGGCCTCCATGCCAGACTTCGGTGAGTTGCAACTGTGGGTCGGTCAGGGTGCCGGTTTTGTCGAACAAGGCCAAGTCGACGCTGGCCAAAG
>JBEANX010000461.1:0-4010 GCA_041165245.1 Pseudomonadota bacterium | reverse complement strand
GGAGGCCTGGCTGCGCTGCAAGGCCAGCATGCGCTCGCCCAGTTCACGCAAGCCACGGCGGGACAAGGCGCCCGTGAGGTCGTCTGAAAGCGATCGGGCCCGCAACTGCTGCGTGAGCCGGCCATTGATGGTGGCAAAGACCAGGGTGGCTACGGCCAAAGGCAACAGCGCAAAACCAATGCCCGAGACGGGCCGCAACCACGCCGGCTCGTGCAGCCAGTCAACGGGGTATGGCGCGGGCACAGTGAAGGTGTGGTGAAACATGATCAGCCAGTGCAAGGCAAACACCACAGAGACGACCAACAAGGTCAGCTCCGACACATGCCAGCGGCGGCTTTGCGCCACCAGCCAACCCTGATCAATGGCCATGGCCAGGCTGATGGCCAGGAAGGTGGCGCCAATGGCCAGCTCGTATTGCGCATCCGAGCCCAGGGCCGCCACACCGAAAAGACTGAGGCCCGCCAGTGCGGTGGCCGTGCCGCCCACCCAGGGAGGCGTTCTGCGACCATTGAGTTGCCTGAAGGCCCAGGCCAGCAAGGTCACACCCATGCCGGCAAAACCAATGGCAAGCTTGATCAGGGTGGCCTGGCCGGTGCAGGGCACCGCCAGCACCAGGGCCATGCCCGACAACGAGGCAAAGGCCCATTTGAAGACGTGCAAGGCGTGCAACACCCGAGGCTGATCGGTTTGCACCAGCCACATCAGGCTCAACCCGAACAAGGCACTGATGCCTGTCACGGCATAACACGTCAGAACATCGATCACCCGACCCCCAGAGATCCTTGCAGATCACCGGTTTTCGGCAGGAATGCACGGGACTTGATGCCCGTTTGTCAGGTCATCAGGCCACGGGCCAGGCGCGCGCCCAGGAAAGCACAGGCCAGAGCGCCCAGCACATGCACCAGGGTGTGAGCCAGGGCCAGCGCCCAGCGGTCACGCTCGATCAGCGAGAGCGATTCGGCCGAGAAGGACGAAAACGTGGTCAGCCCGCCCAGAAAGCCCGTCACGGCCAGGGCCCGCCAGCCGTCACTGGGAAAACGCCCCAGCACCACAAAGGCCACACCCGCCAGGAAGCCGCCCACACAGTTCACGGTGAGCGTGCCCAGCGGAAAGCCGGGCAACATGGGGTTCAGCCACAAGCCGGTGGCCCAGCGTGCCAGCGCGCCAAACACTGCACCCAAGGCCACAAACAGGGCCAGCATGGTTTGGTTCATGAACCGGCTCCCAAGCTTGCCAGGCCATTGCTTTGCGCGCCGGGCACCTGGCCCCAACGCGCCAGGGCTTCGTCGTCCTGCACCCGGGCGTCGACCCATTGGCCGCCCTGGGCCGTGACCTCTTTCTTCCAGAAGGGCGCCTGGGTCTTGAGCCAGTCCATGAGGAACTCGCAGCCTTGGAAGGCCGCCCGCCTGTGGCTGGACGACACCGCCACCAGCACGATCTGCTCACCCAGGGCCAAGTGCCCCACCCGGTGGACGATGCGCACACCGCGCAAGTCAAAGCGCTGCGCCGCCTCGTCGATCATGGCGTGGATGCTGCGCTCGGTCATGCCAGGGTAGTGTTCCAACTCCAGCGCTTCGCTGCCCTGCCCCCATTGCCGCACTTTGCCGACAAAGCTGGTCACCGCACCCGCATCTAAGTCGCCTTGAGCAAGCGCATCAAGCTCGACTTGCAGCACAAAGTCTTCGTTTTGGACGGACACGTGGCGATGCAGCAAAGCCATCTCAGCCACCGGTGACGGGTGGGAAGAACGCGACCTCGGCACCATCGTGCAAGGGGTCATCGGGTGAGCACATGGCTTGGTCCAGCGCGGCGCGCAGGCCTTGCTCGGGCGCGAGGGCCTCAGCATGCTGGGGCGACTGGGCGCACAGCCATTCGCGCAAAGCGCCCACACTGACCGGTGCACTGGCCACGTCAAATTCCAGTTCTTGACCAGCACCCAGCTTTTCGCGAACACGGGCGAAGTAACGAACCGAGATTTTCATGGTGTGAGGCCTGCGAGCATCAATCCTGGCATTGCGTGGCCAGGGGTTGCAAGCATTGCGCCAGCGACAGGTAGGCCACGCGATCACCCTTGGCCACGGTCTGGCCTGGGGCCAGGTCCACCAGGCCATCTGCCCAGGCCGCCGAGGTGAGCACGCCCGAGCCCTGGTGCGGGTACAGACAAACCTCGCCCTGCGCATTGAGGCGCACGCGCACAAACTCGCGGCGCTTGTCAGGCCGGGGCCATTCAAAATCGGCCGGGAGCATCAGGGGCGCAGGCAAGGCCCAAGCTTCGCCCGCCAGCACGCCCAGCACTGGGCGCACCAACATGAGAAAGGTCACAAAGCTCGCGGCTGGGTTGCCCGGCAGGCCCATGTAGATGCAGCGGCTGCCGTCTTCACGGGTGATCCAGCCAAACACAAAAGGCTTGCCCGGCTTGATGGCCAGGGCCCAGAACTGCAAGCCACCTTCGGCCTCGACGGCGGCACGAAGGTGGTCTTCTTCGCCCACCGACACGCCACCGCTGGTGATGATCAGGTCGTGCTGCTGCGCGGCCCGCTTCAAGGCCGTGCGAGTGGCCTCCAGGCTGTCGGGGATGATGCCCAAGTCGGACGAGGCTGCCCCGGTGGCCTGCACCAAGCCACGCAAGGTGTGCCGGTTGCTGTTGTAGATGGCGCCAGGTGGCAGGGGCTGCCCGGGCATCACCAGCTCATTGCCCGTGGTGAGCACGGCCACTCGGGGGCGCTGGAACACGCTCAAGCTGGCACACCCCACCGAAGCAGCCACGCCTAGGCTGGCCGCCTGCAGGCGAAGACCCGGCGTGAGCACGGTCTGGCCCACGGCGATGTCTTCGCCCTGGCTGCGAATGTTCTGGCCGGGCTGGACGGCCTGGGTGAAGCGCACACGGCCATCGGGCAGCACCTCGGTGTGCTCCTGCATCACCACGGCATCCGCGCCCTCGGGCACCGGCGCGCCCGTGAAGATGCGCGCGCAAGTGCCGGCTTGAAGGCCCTGCCCCACTTGCCCAGCAGCGATGCGCTGGCTCTGCGGCAGAGTGGCATCGCTTGATGCGGCCAGGTCAGCCACACGCAGGGCGTAGCCGTCCATGGCGCTGTTGTCCAGCGGGGGAACGGGCACGCCGGAGGTCACTCTTTGCGCCAGCACACGGCCCAGGGCCTCGAAGCTGTCGACCTGCTCAAGCTTCAAGCTTGAAGCTGCACATGGGCCCACATGGGCTTGCACGGCGTCACGCAGCGCGGCCCAAGCCTCGGTCAGAGGCATCAAGGGTTTGAAGGCCTTGGGAGCCGGTGCCGCGGCGCTCATCACGCGCCCATCAGTCAGCGCAATGCTGAACGACGTAGTCCTTGACCTGCTGCGTCACGCTGGGCATGACCACAAAGCGCTTGGGCAGGTTCTCGATGCCATCCAGGCCCGAGATCCAGTGCGGGCGAGCCGGGCGTTGGCCTGTGGCTTCCACGATGGTCTCTTCGAACTTGCAAGGCAAAGCAGTCTCCAACACGATCATGGTCACGCCGGGCTTGACGTGCTCGCGCGCCACCTTCAGGCCATCGGCCGTGTGGGTGTCGATCATCGTGCCGTCGGCTTCAAAAGCATCACGGATGGTGGCCAAGCGGTTGGTGTGGTTGCTCGTGCCCGAGGCAAAGCCATAGCCTTTGACCTTGGCAAAGGTCTCGGCGGGCAAAGTGAAGCCGCCTTCTTTCTCGACCGCGTCCTTGAACAAGGACTTGCAGGCAGCGCCATCGCGGCCCAGCAGGTCAAACACGAAGCGCTCGAAATTCGAGGCCTTGGAGATGTCCATCGAGGGCGATGAAGTCTCATACGTCTCGGCCGAGCCACGCACGCGGTAGGTGCCGGTGCGGAAGAACTCGTCGAGCACGTTGTTCTCGTTGGTGGCCACGATCAGTTCATCGACCGGCAAGCCCATCATGCGGGCCACATGGCCAGCGCACACATTGCCGAAGTTGCCCGATGGCACCGTGAAGGACACCTTCTCGGCGTTGGTCTTGGTG
>JBEANX010000460.1:0-2928 GCA_041165245.1 Pseudomonadota bacterium | reverse complement strand
ATTCAGAAGGCATTGAATGTCCGAAAAAACCACCAAGGCACGAAGCTCATGAATGAAAGTATTCATGAGGTAGAACAGCAGAGGCTCAAAACCAAACGGTAGTTCAGGAAGGTGCCGAACTGTAGGTGAAGGGCGAGGTGAAACAGCCACCTCCCTCAGCTCTCGAGAACACAGCCCAGACAAAGCCAAGTCACGAGCCTTCAGCCACAGCTCTGCATGCCCGCCTTCGTAGGCACTCCCTGACTCATCCAAGCCATGAGCCAGCAAAAGACCTTTGCCGAGATGCCCTATGGCCATGCACGAAATATCTTGCTTGATGACACTTTGCAAATTCGGCACCTTCCAATCAGCCAACTTGCCCGCTCGCGCTTCAAGTGTGGCCAATTGCGTGAGCTGCGCCCCAAAAAGGTCATAGACACCGTGAGCAAAAAGAAAACGTTGCTGCGCAAGATTAGGGACTCGGTCACCACTCAACAGCGCGGCATCGGCATCAAACATCTCGCCACCTCGCTGGAGCAAGGCCTGCGCCCAAGCCTCCAATGCAGGCTGACGCACCAAGGAACGCGGAGTCACATACCGCCCCTGGGCATCAAAACCTCCATGCATCTTTCGACCATCCACGATGTATGGCGTCGCATATGCATGGTTAGACATGAGATCTTCAAGATCAAATTTCAACATCGTGTTCAACACCCGACACCAAAGGGCTGCATGAAGCGCAGCAAGGGGGGCACTCTTGCACCCACACACCCACCAACACCCCTCAGTATCACAGACACCTCTGAGCCACCAACTCCCCCTCAAGCGGGGGGGCTCCCGCCAGCGTGGCGTCTGCTTGTAGCGGCCACAATTGGTTCAAGTTCAAAACACAATCAGCTAGGGACACGATGCACAAAGACATTGAGTTCAAGCTCGTCGATTTCCACGAGCGCACAGGGTCACTTCAGGTCGTTTACCACAACGAGGACTTGCCAGAAGGCGTCGCGTTCTCGATCAACATTCCGATCGTTAACGGCGGCTTCTTGCAAGGTGATGAGCTTGTTGCCTTGATCAACAGCTACGCACCCAAAGACGTGTTTGAGCGTGCTGCAGCCATTAGGCAGGGCGGCATTCAATCGCCAGTACCGGGCCTGCCATCCACCAGTAGCGCTCAGGTCGCGACAAGCACGCCGCAGATTTTTGCGGACCGCCAACTGTTCGTGGTGGAAGACCATCAAAGAGTGTTGTTAGTCCGCCCTCTCGTACAAGCACGTGCGTTCCCAATTCCTGTGGAGGTGGTATGACCGGCTTCACCTTCACGACGGCCTACGTTGGCCCCTTCGCTGTGAGCCTTGGCACTGGTCGTGCCGGCGATCATCAAAAATTTCGCTACAAAATCCCACCCAAAAAAGAACTCATTGCGCAAGGCACCTTCGTACTGGAAGGTGACATACAAGCAAGCTGGTCCAGTGGTTTTTCCAAGGATCAAGTTTTCAAGCCCGGCGCCAACTTCAACAGTGATCGAGCGTTTGAAAAGCAGGTTTTGATCCTCAATGAGGATCTGACCTTGACAGCCCTTACAGATTGCTCCTACATATGTACCAGCGCCGTGGGCATCGAGCAAAAAGTACAACTCGATCGCCACCACCTCAAACCGGGCGATGAATTGGTGGTGCCACGTTACGAGCTGGCGGTGATTGCAGGCATTGACTCCTCGGTCAGCATCAACGGCAGCCCGCAAAAAATTGGGCCTCGCATGGTGTACGCCAGGAGCCGTGAGCTTGTCATCACCACCCAATCCAATGCCATCGTTGGCATCTTGTCTTTCACTGGCTAAGGTTCATTGCTTCATGCTTCATAACATCACACTGGACACAGTCAAAGAGCACATCGCTGAAATCTTTGAGATGCAACTCGGCCTTCCACGGGAGCGTGTGCTGGCGGGTGAAGCCTTCGTTGACCTCGATCCAAATTTTGACTCTCTGTCTTTGGTTCAGGCGCAGCTCTTCCTTGAGGAAATGTACGAAACCAAGTTTGAACGGACGGGGGCGGTCCAACTGGAGTCACTACCCGCCAACATCAACGAGCTGGGTGACATGGTGTACCCGATGCTGATGCGTTTGATGGAGTCCAAGCGCGAAAGGGCTATGTGAAACACCGGGTGGTGGTGACAGGCATAGGTCTGCGAACGCCATTGGGCAACACGCCCGATGTGATGTTCGAGAGCTTGCTGGCAGGTTGTTCGGGCCTGCGTGCACACCCCCGTTTAGAGCTTGGATACGAGGTAGGCGCTGTGGACTTTGATCCAGACGCCCATTTCACAAAGGTCCAGCAAAAATTCATGGATCGCGTGAGCCAACTGGCTGTTTGTGCAGCGATTGATGCTGCATCTCAAGCCGGCTTGCCGGCGCCCATGCCTCCAGCCTCTGGTGTTTACATCGGGAGCAGCTTGGGAGGACTCACGAACGTCGAAGATCACTACGAGCGATTTTTCTCATCACGACGTGCACAACTCATGGTGCCAGGCGCCATGCTCAACGGTCCCAGCGCACACATCGCCATCCGATTGGGCATTCACGGCGAATCACAGACCTATGCATCCGCATGCGCATCATCCACCATCGCGCTTGGCGAGGCATTTCGGCGGTTGCGTGATGGATACATGCAGGTAGCGATTGCCGGCGGAGCTGAGAGCTGCTTATTGCCCGGCATCATGTCCGCTTGGGATGCCATGGGGGTCATGTACCCACCCGATGCTTTTCCGGAAGGGGAAGGTTGCCGCCCTTTCAGCAAAGACCGATGTGGATTTGCTTTGAGCGAAGGGGCATGCGTTCTCGTACTGGAACGGCTGGACCATGCACTGGAACGAGGTGCCCATCCCTTGTGCGAAATCGTTGGTTACGGCTTGAGCAGCGATGCCCGTCACCTGATCAACCCAGACACCAAGGG
>JBEANX010000459.1:0-7333 GCA_041165245.1 Pseudomonadota bacterium | reverse complement strand
CCGGTGTGTTTCAACCCACGCGCCCGTGTGGGGCGCGACGGGGGGCAACTGGACCGACGTGGGCGGTGCGGTGTTTCAACCCACGCGCCCGTGTTGGGCGCGACCGCTGTGAATGCCGCGGTCGGGCTTTCGTTCAGTTTCAACCCACGCGCCCGTGATGGGCGCGACGACAGTGCGGCTGCGCGAGGTGAGCGTGGCTGATGTTTCAACCCACGCGCCCGTGATGGGCGCGACTGCGTCCGCACCCACAGACCGCGTGCATCGTCATGTTTCAACCCACGCGCCCGTGATGGGCGCGACCAGCGCACGCGAGATCAGCGGCCATGCCTGACCATGTTTCAACCCACGCGCCCGTGATGGGCGCGACTGTCGTGTTTGATGTGATGTTGTTGGTTCGGTTGTTTCAACCCACGCGCCCGTGATGGGCGCGACGGCACCGCCCAGTGGGCCGATGAGATCGCGCGGATGTTTCAACCCACGCGCCCGTGATGGGCGCGACCCGAAGAGGAGGTCCAGTTCAACACCCCCATGGTGTTTCAACCCACGCGCCCGTGATGGGCGCGACTCAAGCCCAAGCCCTCGACCTGACCCCCACTGAAAGTTTCAACCCACGCGCCCGTGATGGGCGCGACGGCACGGGTGTGTCCAAGGCATGGTCTTCAGTGCTGTTTCAACCCACGCGCCCGTGATGGGCGCGACCCTGTGGTTATAAACCATTGACCGAAAAGAAGAAAAGGGTCCGCATCTGCGAACCCTTCGCCAAAAACGAGACGCCGACAAGCCATTCACGTTGAATCAACTTCGCGTACTTCAAAATCAAGATGTTAAAGAGCTGCGAACCTCAGTGGGTTACGCAAACCACTTACGGTTCGCAAACCAATCAAAGGATCAGTGGCGCATTGAGGTCCAGCACAGCTTTTGCACCAACATGCTCCACCTTGCTGTGCCAATTCTTGCCCAGGTAATAAAAACGCAAGCTGTCCGTTGTCGGCTCAATGATCGACATCAGCTCAGCCTTCAACTGTACCCACCGGGCAGGCTCCAGCTCAATCTCAAACACCGAAAACTGCACCCGCTGTCCGAGGTTCAAACAAGCCTTGGCAATCCGTCTCAGCCGCCGGGCACCCGCCTTGTCTTGAGTGCTCACGTCGTAGCTCACCAGAACCATCATGGCCGTAACCTCATTTCCATAAAAACGGCGGATAGCCATCAATGTCGCCACGCAGGTGCCTGGCCATCAACTGCGACTGAAGAAATGGGAACAGGCCAATCGGTGCCTTTTCGTCCAGGAAGACATGTCGAAGCTCTTCGCGCTTGCGCTCCTGGTAGGCCGTCAAAACGACCTTGCGCGAATCTTCCTTCAACAGCACCGCGCCGTTGTCCATCGTCTGGAAGTCCTTGGATGTCAGCTGTTTCAAGTTGATCAGCGAAAGCGCTAGCCTGTCAGCCAACAGGGGCCGAAACTCTTCCAGCAGATCCAGTGCCAGACTAGGCCGACCTGGTCGATCACGGTGCAGGAAGCCCACAGCAGGGTCCAAGCCAACGCTTTCCAAAGCTGATCGGCAGTCATGCGTAATCAAGGTGTACAGGAAGGACAGCAAGGCATTGACCGCATCCATAGGAGGCCTGCGGCTGCGCCCTTTGAACCGCATGGTGGGCTCAGTGGTGCGAATCAGATGGTCGAACACGCCAAAGTAGCTCTGCGCGGCCTCGCCTTCCAGCCCACGCAGCACGTCCAGAGAAGTTTCGCTCTGCACCTTGTCCATGATGCGGTCCAGGCGTTTGTGCGCGTGAGTGAGCGCAGCCTTGTCATCGTCCGTCAGCTTGTCGGCATGGTCGCGCAAGCCACGTCCCAGCACGGCCCGCTGGTTGTGCAGCTTGCCCACCAGGATGTTCTGCACGATCTGGGCGCAGCGGGTCGGGTCATCCGTGCGCCGGTACTGCTCTCGCCGCAACAGCACGTTGCCAGACACGGGCCCTTCAACCCTGGCCTGAAAGCGCCCATGCATCGACAGATAAGACACGGTGATGCCTTGCTCTGCGCAATAGCCCATCAAGGGTGGTGACACCATCACACGCCCGAGGCAGACGAGCCCCTCCAGCATGTGGACGGGCAGCCTCGCACGGGTTTCGCCATCTACGTCCATGACGATGTTGGCGCCGTCCTTGTGCAGCCAGGCGCCCTCGGTCGTCACGTACAAGGTGTTGAGTTGACGCCGCATGGGTCATTCGCCTTTCAGTTGCGCACGCAACCAGTGCTGCACAGACTCGCCCCGGTGGAGCAGGCGCGGCTGACACAGGTCGAGCAGAGAACAGTTGTCACAGAGCTTGACCGAGTACGTGGCCGATGGCGTGCGTCCGCTTGCCACCATGGCCCGCGTGGCCACAATGGTTTCGCAAGTCAGAGCCCGCAAGGCTTCATCGAAGGGCACCACGGTGCGCCTGCGCGTTTCACCGTAGTACAGCGCCCCCTCGGGGATCTGACAGCTCAACATGTGCTCCAGGCACAAGGCCTGGCCACACAGTTGCACTTCGTCGGCTTGATGGGCCTTGGGCCGCCCGCGCTTGTATTCCACCGGGTAGGGGCGCTCCACGCCGTCTTCCCCCATGTGGAACTCGACCACATCGGCCACACCCGTGATCCCCAGTTGAGGCTGGGCCAAGGGCATGGCCGTGACGGTGCGAACGCCCTTGCGGCGCTCCATCTTGGGCTTGTCGGCCTTCTCGTGCAGCAAGCGCCCTTCGGCGGTGTGCTGGCTCTCGGCCCACAACTGCTCCACGTGGATCAGCGCACATTGCCTTGGGCAATACAGGAAATGCTGCAAGGCCGAAATGGGGATCAGTGCGTCGTCATCCATGCCCATGCTCCCCAAAATTGCTTCACACCTTGATCACAGCAGTTCGTGCAAGGTGACACCCGATGGCAGCGCGTCGCGCTTGACCGAAACTTTGTAGTCGGTGAAGGCGCGAGCCGGACCATCAGCTTCGGTGGTAAGCCGGTCCACCTCAATCGTCTCAAACAGCTTATGCGCCGGGGCATTGCCCATCGCGCTCTCATGTTCGAACACGAAGAGTTTGCGTGAAGCCATCTCACCACGCGCCGCAGAGCGGTCGTGCTCGAACATGTTGATGAGCGATTGCCACAACAGTTGCAAGTCGCCGTCAGAAAAGCCCGTGCGCTCTGCCAGCTTGGCCGAGACGAAGCCATGCACGCGGTACAGGCCATAGGGGATGATGTGTTTGCGGCCCATGGTGCGGTTGTCGCCGCTTTGGTCGTCCGCTTCTTTTTGCGTGGTCACGGCCATGCGCGTGATGGACACCTCGATGGGCACAACAGGGTCAATGGATGTGGCAAAAGCGAGTTGCACCGGTCCACGCACCTGACCGGCATTGACGCCCGTGGTCATGACCGCGCCAAACGACCGGATGTCAAAGAAGTTGCTGCACATCCAAGCCGTCAGTTCACGCGCCTTGGCTTCATCCTTGGGCAGCTTTTTGAGCTCGTCAGCGGTTTCTTTTTCCAGGCCCACAGCCTTGCGCCCAATGGCGTGCTGGTTGTTAAGCACGGCCTTCTCTTGCATGTAGATCGCGAAGCCTTCGTTGTCGCCCTTGTCCAGCGTCACGTAGTTGCGGATCTTGCGCTTGAGGCACACGTCCGTCACCAGGCCCTTGTTGGTTTCAGGGTCCAGGCGCGGCAGGTTGCCAGCATCCGGGTCGCCATTGGGGTTGCCGTTGGTGACGTCAAACAGAAAGACGAATTCGTGGCGGTGGGTGATCGCGCTCATTGGGCGCCTCCTTGGGTGTTGGTGTCGGTGTTGTCGCTGGGAACAGCTGCTTCGGTCTTATCGGCCTTGTCTGCCTTTTGGAAACGGGCCTGTGCCTGGTGGTAGTAGCCAATGGCAAACCGGCCTTGGTCTTGCATGCCCAGATGTTTGGGGAATTCGCCGGGCAGCTTGTCGATGACCTCCTGAATGTCGCGCTCGATGTTGATGGCGGCACCAGGCTTGTCCTTGCGGATGCGGCTCATGTGGTTCTGTGTGTTACGCAGCAAGACCGGGAAGACCAGGGCAGGCGTGGCCGATGCCGAGCCGTAGTAACGGTCGCGGATCGTCGCGTTGACCTGGCTGCCCAGGGCCAAGCGCTGAGCGCCTTCAAGCACAGCGAACAATCGCCCGAGCAGGTAGCCCGAGTTGGTGGAATGCACATCAAGACTCACAGGAACCTCCTTGTCTGGAACATTGGAATTGGACAGCCTCAGGTCGCGGTTCAGCACCGCCTTGCAAAGTGCCGCACGCACGCCGCTGATGTCGCCATCAGAACGCATGCGCATGACGACATTCGTCAGCAGGCTTTGGGGGTAGCGGCCACCGGTCAGGATCGCGCGCATCAGCTCACCAGCCAGCAGCGGTGGCACGTCATCGGCCTTGGCTTTAGGCGGATCGCCACGAGAGGGTGCCGTGGCCAGTGCCAAGCGCCAAACGCTGGGTGCGGTTTTCCACGGTGAGGGCTCCAGATTCAGATCCTGGGCGTGCTGGCGCAGGCATTGAACCAGATCCCCCAAGGTGTCGCACAACCAATAGCGGATGGACAGGCGCGATGCATTGGGCGCCAGGCCCAGCACGAACATGCGTGTGCCTTCGTCCAGCTTGGGATCCAGCTCGGTCAAGGGGCGGCCTTTGACCACGACCTCCATGACATGGCGGATTTTCTCGGTTTCCTGCCCCTCGTCGCTTTTGCTGTCGGGGTTCAACAGCGCGGCCAACAGGTCTTCGCTGCTTTGGGCCTGATCTGCATCTTGCGCTTCTGCCCAGAACACCACCGAGGCATCGCCCACGGAGAGACGTTGGCGGTTGTGGGGGTCACGCCGCAGCAAGTGGTTGAGCACCGTGGTGTAGGCAAAGGCGGCTTGCTCAGATACCGGCGCGTTGTCGCCCTGGCTCTTGCCGTAGGAGTTGAATGCCTCTAGGTTGAACGAGACGATGGACGCCCCGGAGCTCTGCGCCCCATTGACGCCTTTGATGGCCGGGTGCAAGCGAGCCACGTCGGCCAGCTCACCCGAGACCAGGCAGCGCTGTGTGTTGGATGCCGCCGCACCGGCCTCTGCCGCTGGCCCCAACAGCCGCGCACGCACGGTTTGGGCAGCTGGGCGTTGATGCAAGTACTGTCGTTCGCCATCCAGCTTGAAGACGAGGTTGGCGTCCAGCATGTCTGCAGTGAAAGGAGCTGCCGCGAAGCGCTCCGGCGTCCACTTGGAAAGGAACTTCAGCAGGGCCATCAGCCCCGGATCGGCATCGCCCGCCAAGACCTGGCTGTGAAACGTCTTGAATGCCTCATGCTCTTCTGCCGTGCGTTTGCTGCTGGCGCTGACACCCAGCACGTAGCTGGTTTTGTCCCACAAGAAATTCGACTTGATGCCAGATGTGCGCTTTTCTGGTTGCGGCACGGTCAGGCTTTGGGGCACTGGCTTTTTGCCGCTGGTGTCCAGCAGGGACTGCACATCCACCGGGTCGCCCTCGGCCGACAGCACGATGGCATAGCTGATCTTCTCCGGGCTGTAGCCGTAGGGTGAGAGGCCGGGCTCGTCGCGCTCGATCAGGCGCTGGTATTGGTGCGCAAGGGCTTCGAGGATCATGATTTCACCTCGTCGCTGTGCCAGGGCGGCACGTCGATGGCGCCATCTAGCATGTGGGCACGGAAGAAGCGCGGGGTGTTGCCCTGGTCGAAGTCGATGTCATGCAGCATCCAGCCCAGGTCGCGCGGGCCGGTCAGTGCGGCGTCAAGCGAAGGCATGGCTTCGTCGCCCTCCACCAAGCTGAAATGTGCCGGGAACTCGCGCACGCCAAAGCAAGGCATCTGGAAGCACTGGCCCTTGCGGGCGCGGCGGTTGAAGATGTCCAGATGCTTGCCCACCGAATCCTCTTCACCGGCTTTGGGCGTGAGTTCAAAGTGCGCTTCGATCACGTAGGCCACGTCGCGCAAGACGGTGGCAGCGCGCTGCTGGCGATCTTCATCGACCAGGTTCCACAAACCATCGGTGGTGCCGGCCTTCATCGCCTTGCTCACCGCGCCGGGGGGCAGCTTGCTACCCACTTCATTGCGGCGGATGGACTCAAAGCGGATCGGCTTGAGCACATGGATGCGGTCAATGTGCCAGCGGATGGCCGGCTTCCAGTGGATGGCATCGAGGATGCCTCGCGCCGCGGACGGTGTCATTGCGTCGTAGGAGACGCGCTCGACCTTCATCTCGGGGCGCGTGAAACAGGCGCGCTCACCCCAGACATGCAAACGAATTCCGAATGCCACATGAACTCCCTTGCTGAATAAATTTCCAGTTACATGTTAACGGTCGTCACACCACCAACGCCGACGATTCAATGAATGTAGGGTTGTCCCATGACAAACCAAAATCGTCGTCATACAAGCTTTCATTCGCCAACACCATGAATTGGTGACCCCATTTTTCTGGACGGACGGCCTCGATGGCACCGGCCTTACGCAAAGCTTCAAAGCCATGCTTGGGCACCTGGACCAGGTATCTTTGCAAGCGGCGACTAATGCCTTGCAGGCCATCCACGAATCGCAGGTCGCGAATGGCATCCCTGGCCTCATCGTCAAACGGAACGATCACCGGCATCTGCACGCTGTCGATCATCTTGAATTGCTCGGCCAGCGTGTCCATCGGCAGGCTGTCGATCTTGGCTTTCTTGAGCAGGCCCAGCAGATTCAAAGCGTCCAGCGCCTCATCCCCTTTTTGCCAGTAGAGCTGCTTGAAGTAACGCTCGATGGCCACCGGGTCCAGCGGGTCGCCTTGGTGGTTCCTAAGCACCTCACGGGCCACGTCGGCAAATTGGTGCAGTTCGGGCGGGGCCTTCCAGTCATCGTTTGCATTGGCAAAGATGCGCACCACGCTGTCTTCAACAGCCCAACGGCCTTCGCGATTGCAGCGCCCCGCCGCCTGCGCGATGGAGTCGAGCCCTGCTTCGGCCCGGTAAACGGTGGGGAAGGCAACGTCTACACCCGCTTCAATCAATGCGGTCGATGCCAGTCGACAAGGCCGTTCTTGCTTCAAAGCTTCTCGAACCGTGGCCAGCACCTGGCTGCGGTGCGCCGCGCACATGAGCGTGGTCAGGTGGTAGGTGCCGCTCAGGTCAGCCATGCCCTGGTACAAGGCGCGCGCATGGCGGCGGTTGTTGACGATGCACAGCACTTGCTCGCGTTCGCGCAACTGGCTCAGCAGGGTCGCGTCGTCCAACGTACCCACATGCTTGACCGTGACGCGCTTGAGCCGCTCGAAAAGCTTGGCTGGTTCAGGTGCCAACTCGCGCACGTTTTC
>JBEANX010000458.1:0-4110 GCA_041165245.1 Pseudomonadota bacterium | reverse complement strand
CGAGGTCTCATGCACCAGTCGGCCGCCCTCGATCACGAAGAGGCGGTCGGCCACGTCCATGGCAAAGCTCAGCACCTGCTCACTGACCACGATGGTGATTTCGCGCAGCTTGCGGATCTCGTTGAGCGCCTTGGCGATGTCCTTGATGATGGAAGGCTGGATGCCTTCGGTGGGCTCATCCAGCAACAGCACCTTGGGGTTGGTGACCAGGGCGCGCGCAATGGCCAGTTGCTGTTGCTGGCCGCCTGAGAGGTTGCCGCCCTTGCGGTGCTTCATGTCAAAGAGCACGGGAAACAGCGCATAGATCTCATCGGGGATGCGCTTGTGCTTGGCGTTTTCCAGGCCGGTCTGGATGTTCTCTTCCACCGTGAGGGTGGGGAAGATCATGCGGCCCTGGGGCACATAGGCAATGCCTTGGGCCACGCGCTGAAAGCTCTCGGCCTTGCTCACTTCATTACCAGCCACCTTGATCTGGCCTGATTTGGTGGGCAGCACGCCCATCAGGCTCTTGAACAGCGTGGTCTTGCCCATGCCGTTGCGGCCCATGATGGCCACGGTTTCGTTCTTGTGGGCTTCGAACGAGATGCCATGCAGGGCCTCGCTCTGGCCATAACTCACGTACAGGTCTTTCACGTCCAGCATGTGTTGCTCCTTGGGGTGGGCTCAGTGGCCCAGATACACATCGATGACTTGGGGGTCGTTCTGCACCTCGTCCATGCTTCCTTCGGCAAGGATCTTTCCCTGGTGCATCACGGTCACTTTGGAGGCGATCTGCGCCACAAAGGCCATGTCGTGTTCGATCACGATCATCGAGCGGTTCTTGCAGATGCGCTTGAGCAGGTCGGCGGTGAGTTCGCGCTCCTTGGCGCTCATGCCGGCGATGGGTTCGTCCAGCATCAGGAGCTCAGGCTCTTGCATCAGCAACATGCCGATCTCCAGCCATTGCTTCTGGCCGTGGGAGAGCAGACCAGCCTCGCTCTCGAGCTTGTCGGCCAGGCCGATCTCTTCGGCCACGGCCTGCACTCGGGCCTTGACCTCGTGCGTACATTTGAAGCCCAGGGCGCCCAGCACGGAGCGGCCCCGTGGGAAGGACACCTCCAGGTTCTGGAACACGCTGAGGTTCTCGTAGATGGAGGGGGTCTGGAACTTGCGCCCCACACCTGCCCGAACGATCTTGTGCTCGGCCTGCTTGGTCAGCTCCTCGTCCTTGAACTTGATGCTGCCAGCGCTGGCTTTGGTCTTGCCGCAGATCAGGTCCAGCAGCGTGGTCTTGCCCGCACCGTTGGGGCCGATGATCACGCGCAGCTCGTCCTTGTCGACATACAGGTTGAGGCTGTCGATGGCTTTGAAGCCGTCGAAGGAGACCGTGAGGTCTTCGATGTACAGCGCGAATTCCTTCTTGCTCATGGTGTGTGCTCCTGAGGGCTGCGGTGGGGTTCAGGCTTGCTGGCCGGTCATGCCGCTGACCTTGGGCATTTGCAGCTCGGCCTTGGCGGGAGGTGGCTCGGGGTAGGTGGCCTGGGCAGCGGCCACACGCTCACGGATGGCCTTGCGCTCGGCCTGCTTGGCCTGCCACCAGGGCTTGATCTTTTGCTCCCACAAACCGGCCAGGCCATCGGGGAAGGCCATGGTCACGCCGATGAACAGCGCGGCCATCAGGAAGAGCCACAGGTCAGGCGCGCTCTCCGAGAAGTAGGTCTTGCCGAAGTTCACCAGCAGGGCGCCGTAAATGGCACCGATCAGGCTCATGCGGCCACCCACGGCTGCAAAAATCACCATCTCGATGGAAGGCACGATGCCCACGAACGAGGGCGACATGAAGCCCACTTGCAGCGTGAACATGGCGCCACCCACGGCCGACAGCATGGCCGCCAGGCAGAAGGCAAAGACCTTGAACATGGCCACGTCGTAGCCCGAGAAGCGCACGCGGTCTTCCTTGTCGCGCATGGCCAGCAGCAAGGTGCCCAGCTTGGAGGTCTGGATCCACCTGCACAGCAGCACTGCGCCCAGCAGAAGGCCCACGCAGACGTAGTACAGGACCAGGCGGTGTGCGTCGGTGCGGATGTCCCAGCCCAGCAGGGTCTTGAGGTCGGTCATGCCGTTGACACCGCCGGTGTAGCCCTGCTGGCCGATGATCAGCACGGTCAGCACCAGGGACACGGCCTGGGTGATGATGGCGAAGTACACGCCACCCACGCGTCGCTTGAACATGGCGTAGCTGATGACGAAGGCCAGCAGCATCGGCACCAGCAGCACCAGCAGCAAGGTCAGGGGGAAGCTCTTGAACGGCAGCCAGAAGGTGGGCAGGGCCGTGAGCTGGTTCCAGTCCATGAAGTCGGGGATGCCGGGGGTGGATTGAATCTTGGTGCTGACGGGGTCAGAGGCCTCCAGCTTCAGGAACATGGCCATCATGTAGCCACCCAGGCCGAAGAAGACGCCCTGGCCCAGGCTCAGGATGCCGGCATGGCCCCAGAGCATGACCAGGCCCAGCGCCACGAAGGCGTAGGTCAGGTACTTGCCGACCAGGTTGAGCCGGAAGGTGTCCAGCGTGAGGGGGAAGACCACGATCAGCAGCAGGGCCAGTAGCAGGATGCTGCCGAGCTTTCGCTGCGTGATCCAGGCGTGCACTTGGTTCATTGAAAAACTCCTTACAAGCTTGTAGATCGGGCCGGGCTCAGCGACGCACCTTGGCGGCGAACAGGCCTTGCGGGCGCACCATCAGGATGACGATCACCAGCATCAGCGTGAGCACCTTGGCGTTGGAGCCGCTCAGGAAGAACTCGCTGATCGACTGGGTCTGCGCAATGCCGAAGGCAGAGACCACGGTGCCGAGCAAGCTGGCCGCGCCGCCGAAGGTCACCACCAGGAAGCTGTCGACGATGTAGAGCGAGCCACTGGTGGGGCCGGTCGAACCGATGGTGGTGAAGGCTGCGCCTGCCACACCGGCGATGCCGCAGCCAATGGCAAAGGTCAGTCGGTCGGTCTTCTTGGTGTTGATGCCAATGGCGTTGGCCATCACGCGGTTGCTCACGGTGGCGCGCACTCGCAGGCCCCAGCGGGCTTTGTAGAGGGCCAGCAGCAACAGGGCCGTGACCAGCGCTGTCAGGCCCATCACGAACATGCCGTTGATGGGGATGTCCAGGCCCTCAGCAGGGGCCCACGAACCCATGAGCCAATCAGGCAGGGTGGGGCTGACTTCCTTGGGGCCAATGAAGGAGCGGAAGCTCTGCTGCAAGCCCAGGCTCAAGCCCCAGGTGGCCAGGAGGGTGTCCAGCGGGCGCTTGTAAAGGTGGCGAATCAGGGCCCATTCCGTGAGCCAGCCTGCTGCAAAAGCAATCACGAAGGCGACCAGGATGGACAGGGGGAAGTAGTACTGGATGAAGTTGGGGGCGTACTTTTCGGTCAGGGTCGAGCCCATGTAGATGGTGTAGGCGCCGATGGTCATGAACTCACCGTGGGCCATGTTGATCACACCCATCTGCCCGAAGATCACAGCCAGGCCCAGGCCCATGAGCAAGAGAACAGAAAACAGGCTCAAGCCCGCAAAGCCCTGCATCAGGCCGATGTTGAGCATTTCAGAGAAAGTCATGGAAGAGGTCCCCTTCATCGAAAAAGCCTGCGCGGGCCGGGGTCAAACAGCACCCCGGTCACACGCAGGAACTCACTCACTCACGCACACGTACAACCCACAGGGTCATTGGTAGCCTTTGGGGAAGGGGTTGGGCTCGATCAGCTCGGGCGACTCGGCCACCACCTTGAAGGTGCCGTCAGGCATGCCCTGGGCGATGCGCGACTTGCTCCACAAGTGGTGGTTGGCATGGAGCTTCACGTAGCCTTCTGGCGCCGTCTTGAGCTCGATGCCGGGCGATGCGGCCACGACCTTGTCCACGTCGAAGCTGCCGGCTTTTTCCACGGCGGCTTTCCACAGCCAGGGGCCGAGGTAGCCGGCCTGGGTCACGTCTCCGATCACCGACTTGGGACCATAGGCTTTCTTGAACGCGGCCACGAAGGCCTTGTTGTTGGCGTTGTCCAGCGACTGGAAGTACTTCATCGAGCTGTAGAAGCCGGCGAAGTTGTCGCCGCCCACGCCCAGCATTTCGTCCTCGGTCA
>JBEANX010000457.1:0-2947 GCA_041165245.1 Pseudomonadota bacterium | reverse complement strand
CGGCTGTCGGTGTGGCCAATCACTTCCACGCGCACATTGGCGTCGAGGTTGCGGGCGATCTCGTCCAGCACTGGCTTCATGGTGGGCTTCACAGAAGCACTGCCCGTATCAAACGAAAAATCGCTGGGCACATTGAGCTTGAGGCGGTTGTCGGCCGTCTGGGCGACTTCGATGCCCGTGCCCTGGGTGGCTTTTTCCAGGGCTCGCTGCTTGTCCTGCATGTGCTTGGACCACAGGTTACCTGCCACCGCACCGGCCAAGCCGCCCACCACCGCGCCCGTGCCCGCCTTGCCGCCCGTGGACGAACTGATGATGGCGCCACCAATGGCGCCAATGGCCGCACCGGCAAGGCCGCCACGCTCACGCGAGCCCATCTCGGAATTGGCGCAGCCTTGCAGGCCCATGGCGGCCACCAGCAAGGTGATGCCGGCGATCTTCAGGTGTCGGGTCTGTGATGTGGAAGCTTGAAAAGTCGATGTCATCTGTGTCTCCGGGAAATGATCGGGCGTGAGGAACATGCCCTCAAAGCCCATAACGCACGGGGGGGTGCGGCTGTTGACCGAACCCGGCCTCAAGATTTGCGAGCACCCAGCACCAGCACGCCGGCGCCCAGCACGGCCAACACGGCGCCCATCCACAAGGGCAGGCTCACGTGCTTTTGCTCTTTGACGTCCAGTTGCACCGGCCCGATCTTGAGGGCCGTGCGATCCTGGGTGTAGTCAAAGCCACCAATGCCCATGGCCAGCACGCCAGCCACCAGCATCAGGGCTCCAATCATTTTGATGGCGCTCATGGTTGGCCCCTCACTTGCCAACTTGGTTGCCAATGACACCGCCCACGGCTGCGCCGCCTGCCGTGCCAATCCCACTGCCACCACTGAGGATGGCGCCCACGCCTGCACCGATGGCAGCGCCTGCGGCCGTGTTGCGGTCACGCTGGTTCATGGAGGAGCAAGCGCTGGTGCCCAGCACCACGGCCGCCAGCACAGCAGCCTGAGCGATTCGAATGTGTTTGTTCATGATGAGATTCCTTGAAAAGATTGACGATCAGCGCGAATTGCGCACACCCACGGCCTCGATGTCCACGCGACGATCAGGGGCCAGGCAGGACACCAACTTGCTGTTGCGCGCTGATTCCTTGCCCAGGGTCTTGCAGCTGTCACCTGTGACAGGCGAAGTCTCGCCACGCCCTTCGGTGAACACACGGCTGGCTTCGATGCCGCCGGTTTGAACCAGGTATTGCTTGACGGTGCTGGCCCGGCGCTGCGACAAATCCAAGTTGTACGTCAGGCTGCCGATCTTGTCTGTGTGGCCGACCGCCACGACCGCTTCGAGGGTCAAACCCTTGAGCTGACCCAGGAGCTTGTCCAGAACGGTCTTGCCGTCGGTGGACAAACTGGCCTTGTCAAACTCGAACAAGGCATCGGCAGGGATGGACACCTTCTCGGCCAGCACGGCCGGTGCGACAGGCGGCACAGTCACCATGAGCTCTGCGGCCTTCTCGACCACTGGCACCACAGGGTCGGCGCACACGGCACGCGACATCTGGCCTTCATCGCAGTAACAGCCAGCGGGCTTGCTGCTTCCCACCACCTTGGTGATGGCGGCGGTCTCGGCGGTCCAGTAGCCCGTCCTGACGCATTGGCCGAAACCACTGCGCACCAGGAAGCGGCTTGAATCGACCACATAGGGGCTGTCGCTCGCATCTGGCGAGATCTGCAAGGGCGCTGGCGTGGACTGCGCGAATGCAGCGCCAAAAGAGGCTGCCAGCAGCAGGCCAACAAGGGGGCGATGGAGGTGAGGTGTTTGCATGGTGGTTCGATGTGGGGTGGGTGGGTTGATGTGCTCAGCGTAAGGCGAAGGCCAAAGGCGCGGTGAAGGTCAAAGCCGTGTTGCTTTGCAGGCCTTCTCCTACAAGCAAGCGCTCAGTGCACCGACACCACCCTGCGGCCTGAAGTGGCCCAATGAAGTCACACCCCGAACCTTCTTCCTGCGGACCTCTTTTCATGCCCTCTGACCCACGTCACACAGAAATCGCACTGCCTCAAGGTTTGATCAGCACCCTCAAGGCACTGACCGTGACCCTGGCCATCCTGGCCCTGTACTTCGGCCGGGACATCCTGATCCCGCTGTGCATGGCCGCCTTCCTCGCTTTCATCCTGGACCCTTGGGTCAAGCGCTTGACCCGATGGCGGGTGCCCCACGTGTTGGCCGTCGTGACAGTCACCGGCACCTTGACGGCTGCGCTGGTGGGGGGCGTGCTGGTGCTGGGTGGACAAGTGGCCGAACTGGCCAAAGAAGCGCCCCAGTACCAATCGAACATTGAGCACAAGCTCAGGGCGCTGAGGGGCGACATTCGCAGCAGCGGCTCCTTCCAGTCGATCGGGCAATTGCTGGCCGTGATTGAAAAAGAAGTGGCGGCCACGACGGACTCGGTGGGCAACGTGACCCAAGCCAAGCCGGGGCGCGCAACGCCTGAGGTCACCGTGATCAGCGACGAACAAGGCGCGCCATCGTGGATCGCCCGCTTCATGCCCTGGATCGACCCACTCATCACCGCCGGCATCTCGCTGGTGCTGGTGATCTTCATCCTCATGGACCGCCACGACCTGCGCGACCGCCTGCTCAGGCTGGGCAACACCGACATGTACCGAATGACCGACGCTTTGAACGAAGCGGCCGATCGACTCAATCGATACCTGACAGCGCAGGTCTGCCTGAACGTGGGCTACGGCATCGTGCAGGGCCTGATGCTCTCTTTGATCGGGATTCCCGGCGCAGCGATTTGGGGGGTGCTCGCAGGCGTGATGCGCTTTGTGCCTTATGTGGGGCCGATTGCAGCGGCGGTGTGCCCGCTGCTCATGGCCTTTGGCGCCGATGTGGGCTGGACCCTGCTCTTGCACGTGATCGTGCTCATTGCCGTGATGGAGCTGATCACCAACAACCTG
>JBEANX010000456.1:0-5278 GCA_041165245.1 Pseudomonadota bacterium | reverse complement strand
CCTGTTGAGTGCATGCAGCACGACCAAGCCCAACCGCCCGCCCGTGGCCAACGAGGAAGCTGGGGCCCAGCGTGCCACGTTCACATCGGCCACGCCTCAACCCCGCCCGCCGGCTTGCAAGGACGACATCAGCCCTGCGGACAATGTGGTGCTTTCAGGCATTGCACAGTCGGTCCGCGACGACAAGGCACATGCCGCCTTGGCGCAGCTCGACGCCCTCAGGTTGCAAGCGCCCAAGGCTCAGCTCTTGCGGGCAGATGCTTTTCGCCGCGTGAACCGGCAGGAGGACGCCCGCCGGCTCTACCAGTCCTTGCTGGGCACCTGCCTGAGCGGTCAGGCCCACCATGGGATGGGCCTGTTGCTGGCCACCCTGCGCGAAGACACTGCAAGCCTGGGCCACTTACAAGCAGCACGAGAGCTCATGCCCACCGACGCACAGGTGCGCAACGACCTGGGCTTTGCCCTGCTCTTGCGACGTGATTTCAGTGCGGCCAGGTTCGAGTTCATGACCGCCATCGAACTGGCGCCAGACCAGCCCAAGCCACGCCACAACCTGTACATGCTGGCTGCCCTTCAAAACGAGGATGGTGTGAAGCAAACACTCGCTCGACAATTGGGCTTCGACGCCAGCACCGAGGCACACCTGCAGGACAGCGCTCGACAATTGCTTCGCATCGCCCCCCTTGAACCCACCAAGGCTGGAGCCTCAGCACCATGACACCCAACAAACACCGCCCCTCCCGCAACGGCCATCAAAACCAACACAGGCTCGCCCTGGTGACCCTGGTTTTCACTCTGGCCACGGCCACTTCGGCCTTGGCGCAAGATGCGCAAATTGAAACGCGCCGCCACCAAACGGCAGTGCATGCGGTCACGCCGGCCGAAAGCGCAGCAGCAGTTGCCCCCACCGCTACAGCATCCATCACTGCGAGAACGTGGCTGGACACCCAAGCCAGCGGCTCCATGGCCTCACCACACAAGCAGACGCTCAACGGGCCCATCATGAGCCGCGTCTACCAGCGCTTGCTGAAGCAACTCAGTGGCAAGGGCAATGCCTCCGGCGATGCGAATGCGGAGTCCGACTCGGACAACAAGAACAACGCCGCAGGGGACCTCCTCAAAGGCCTGGGCGACATCAAGCCCTGAGCACGCGCTAGCCACACCATGCCACGTCGCTGCAAGCCCCCTTTCAACCACAGGCCAAACCTGCGCCAAGCGTCAAAGCGCGTGGCACAGCGTGGCGCCATGGGCTTGCTTGGGGTGCTCACCGTGCTCTTGGCCTTCAGCTTCGCAGCATTGGCCATCGACACGGGGCGGCTGTGGGTGGCCCGTCAGGACATGCAGCATGCGGCTGACCTGGCTGCGCTTGCAGCCGCACGACACAATGGTTGCGGCACCACGGCGAACGATGCCCGCGAGCGCGCTGCCGCTTCGGCCAAGCAGTTTGGCGTGGACATTGCGCAGCCCGGCGTCACCCTCTCCGTGACACGCGGTAACCTGGTCAATGCCGTGGACAGCGGCGTCATCAGCAAGGTCTTCATCGCTGGGGCTGAACCTTCTGACACCACCACGGCAGCCAAGGTGTTGCTCAAGAAGACGGTGCGCAAAAGCCTGCTGATGGGTGGTTTTGCGGGGCAGACCATTGAGCTGTCTGCCGTGGCCACAGCGCAAGGGGAGGCCCCCAAAGCCACCCTGTCGGTCGGCACTCGATTTGGCATCACCCAGCAACAGGCTGATTTCATCAGCAAGCTGTTTGCCGGCATCCTGGGCAACAGCGACCTGACCCTCACCTCTGGCAGCCTCAACAACCTGGCCACCTCGGTGGTCAACCTGGAGGCCCTTCGGATTGCAGCCGGCGCTGCCTCACTCAACGAGTTGCTCAACCGCCAAGTCACCGTCACAGAGTTGCTGCGCTGGATCAGCACAGCCAGCACCAACATCGACGCAACAGGTCAACAGGCCTTGCAGAGCATCATCACAGCCTCAGCTGGCAATGGGAAACTGAAGTTGAGGGTGGGTGATGTGCTCAATGTTCAGACCCCAGCACCCGATGGCGTGGCCACAGCCAACATCAATGTGCTGGATCTGGTCACGGTGGGCCTGCAGGTTGCCAACAAGGATGCCTTGATCACCCTGAACGCTGGGGTGGCTGGCGTCACCAGCATCAGGATCAAGCTGTTGAGCTTGCCCAAGATCGCCGTGGGCAACAAGGGGCGAAGTGCGGTCAGCGGGGCATGGTGCACCAGCGCGCAGATGGCCCAGGTGGACGCGCTCATTGGCCTGGACACCACCGGACTGCCCTCGCTGAAGCTTCCATTTGTGGCTGAGGTCACCGTGATCGCTGACCTCGCCCTCCACCTGCGTGCCGGTGGGGTCAATGCCCACCTGATTGATCTGGTGGCGGACTCCAGTGGCGGGCAAGCCAAAGTGGAAACGCTCAGCAGCCTGATCAACATTGACCTGTCCAACAACGCAGGCACAGGGCCCGCGAGGGTGGCCGTGTCCATCAACCTGGTGGGCGGCCTCCTCCCCATCAAGGAGGGTGTAAGGGTGGGTTTGAAGGTTCCTGCGCAAGAAACCCAAGGCAGCGTGATGACCTTGAACGTGCCCGCCCCGGTTCGAAAGAACATGCCCCAACGAACAGACCGAGGCACCAACCTGGGCGACACCTTGAGCACCGCGCTGAGAGGCTCCGAGCTCACCTTGGAGGCAGAAGGCCTTTTATCGGGCCTGCTCAACATCGTGCTGGCCTGGCTCAACCCCCTGCTCAAAGGCTTGATCGACGGCCTGGTGACACCCTTGCTGACCAACATCGTGGTGCCCCTGCTCGACGTGCTGGGCTTCGGAGTGAACGGGGTGTCGGTCGAACTCACCGACATCGTGGCCCCGCAACCCCAACTGAAGATCTGAAGCGGCTCAGCCCTCACCGTAAACCAGCGTGGCCTGCCCCTGCGGCATGAGCTCTTTCAGGCGCTGCAGGGCCTCGTCGCTCGGGTAGAACTTCGACAAATCACCCAAGTCCAGCTCGGCGCGGGCTGACAGATCAGTCGTGTGGCGCTCCACCACCACGCGCACAGGCAGGCCCTGCACGCTCTCAGGCAAGTCGGCTTGCGGTGCGGGCACACGGCGTGGCGGGAACTCACGCACCAAGGCCTGCACCGGGCAATTCGCATCGACTGCCTTGACACGCACAAAGCGCGCATAACGGCTGCGCGCCGTGGCCACGCTCATGATTTCCTGCACGTTCAAGCGCAAGCCACCTGAGAAGCGGTCGGTTTGCACCTTGCCCTGGATGATGACAAGCTCGTCGTCCTTGAGCAGGTCTTTGTTCGCGTCCAGCGTGGCCTGGTTGGCCACGGCCTCGATGACATCGCTCTTGTCATCGAGCTTGAAGATGCCCACTCGGCCGCGCATGCCATTGATGACGCGCAGCTCGCTGATGATGCCGGCCACCACCTGGGGCTCGCGGCTGTCTTTCAAATCACCAATGCGCTGACGGGCAAAGCGGCGCACCTCGGCTTCGGCCTCGTCGAACAAATGGCCCGAGAGGTAAAAGCCGATGGCGGTTTTTTCGAGCGACAGGCGCTCCTTGAGCGTCCATGGCTCGGTGGGCACCAGTTCGGGCTCATTGGTCGAGGCAGCATGGCTGTCGCCAAAGTCAAAAAGGCCACCTTGGTCGGCGTTGGCTGCCAAGGCGTCGGCATGGTCAAAGGCCAGGGCCACGCTGGCCAGCAGGCCGGCACGGTGGGGTTCCAGCGAATCAAAAGCGCCAGCCTTGATGAGGGCCTCCACCACCCGCTTGTTGACTTGTTTGCGGTCCACCCGCACGCAAAAATCAAAGAAGCTTTTGAAGGGGCCGTTGGCCTTGCGCTCGGCCACCAAGGCCTCCACCGCGCCTTGGCCCGTGCCCTTCACCGCACCCAGGGCATAGCAGATCTCTTTGTTGCCGGTGGGCACAAAGCGCCACTCGCCCTGGTTCACATCAGGCGGAGTGAAGGTGATGCCGAAGTTTTGCGTGGCATCGTCGTGGAAGATCTTGAGCTTGTCCGTGTCGTCACTTGACACGCTCATGTTCCCTGAGAAGAACTCGGCCGTGTAGTGGGCCTTGAGCCAGGCTGTGTGATACGCCAGCAGCGCATAAGCGGCCGCGTGCGACTTGTTGAAGCCGTAGCCCGCGAACTTCTCCATCAAGTCGAAGATCTCGTTGGCGAGTTCAGGCTTGATGTCGTTCTTGGCGGCGCCCTCCGCGAAGATGCCGCGGTGGTGCTGCATCTCCTCGACCTTCTTCTTGCCCATCGCGCGACGCAGCAGGTCGGCGCCACCCAGCGAGTAGCCCCCCACGATCTGGGCGACCTGCATCACCTGCTCCTGGTAGACCATGATGCCGTAGGTTTCCTGGAGCACCGTCGCCATCAACGGATGCGGGTAGGAGACCTCCTCCTTGCCGTGCTTGCGCGCACAGAAAGAGGGGATCAGGTCCATGGGGCCGGGTCGGTACAGGGCCACCAGGGCAATGATGTCCTCGAAGACGCTGGGCTTGGCGTCGCGCAACATGCCTTGCATGCCGCGAGATTCAAGCTGGAACACGGCCACGGTCTTGCCTTCTGAGAGCAAGCGGTAAGCCGCGGCATCGTCCAGCGGGATCTTCGCAAAGTCGAAGTCCTTCTGGTCGGGGTGGCGGGCAATGATGTAGTCCTTGGCCAGCTCCAGGATGGTCAAGGTGGCCAGGCCCAGGAAGTCGAACTTGACGAGGCCAATGGCTTCGACGTCGTCCTTGTCGTACTGGCTGACGGCACTGTCGCTGCCGGGCTGCTGGTAGAGCGGGCAGAAGTCGGTGATCTTGCCGGGCGCAATGAGCACGCCCCCGGCGTGCATGCCGATGTTGCGCACCATGCCTTCCACGCGCATGGCCAGCTCCAGCAGCGCGGCCACTTCTTCTTCGGCCGCTTCGCGCTGCTCAAGTTCAGGCGCTTCCTTGCGGGCGTAGATCACGCCGGGGTCCGGGTTCTCGGGCACCTTGGCCAGCGTCACGCTCTTGCCGGGTGGCGCGGGGATCAGCTTGGCGATGCCATCGACATGGCCGTAGCCCATGCCCAGCACGCGGCCCACGTCGCGCAACGCGGCCTTGGCAGCCATGGTGCCAAAGGTGGCGATCTGGGATACAGCCTCGCGGCCGTATCGGTCCTTCACGTAGTCGATGACACGGTCGCGATTGCCCTGGCAGAAGTCGATGTCGAAGTCGGGCATCGAAACCCGCTCGGGGTTCAGGAAGCGCTCG
>JBEANX010000455.1:0-6880 GCA_041165245.1 Pseudomonadota bacterium | reverse complement strand
GGTCTACGAAGGCCGCCGCCAGTGGATGAAGCAAGCGGGGCTGGCCGGCTTGGCTGCCTCCAGCCTGGCAGGCTTGGGTGAAGCGGCCCACGCCCAAGGCATGTCCAAGCCACCGGGCAAGCGCCCGGCCTTGCCCGGCGCCAAAAGCAGCGTGCCTGGTGCCTACGTGATGGACAAGCTCACGCCGTTTGAAGACGTCACGAGCTACAACAACTTCTACGAGTTCGGCACCGGCAAGGACGACCCGGCCGACGCCGCCAAATCCTTCAAGACCCGCCCCTGGACGCTCACCATCGAAGGCGAGGTGGCCAAGCCCATCACGCTGGGCCTGGATGACCTGCTCAAGCTGGGCGCCATGGAAGAGCGCATCTACCGCCTGCGCTGCGTGGAGGGGTGGTCCATGGTGATCCCATGGGTGGGCTATTCGCTCTCCACGATCATCAGCAAGGCCCAGCCCACCGGCAAGGCCAAATACGTGGAGTTGGTCTCGCTGGCTGACCCGAAGCAGATGCCCGGCGTGCGCTCCAGCGTGCTCGACTGGCCCTATGTGGAAGGCTTGCGCCTGGACGAGGCCATGCACCCCTTGACCCTGATGGCCTTTGGACTCTATGGCGAGGTGCTGCCCAACCAGAATGGCGCGCCGCTGCGCTTGGTGGTGCCTTGGAAATATGGCTTCAAGAGTGCCAAATCCATCGTCAAGATCCGCCTGACCGAGAAAGAGCCGGTTTCATCCTGGACGAAGGCCAACCAGCATGAATACGGTTTTTACTCGAACGTGAACCCCAAGGTGGACCACCCGCGCTGGACACAAGCCACCGAGCGCCGCATTGGCGACGGCGGCCTGTTTGCGCCGCGCAAGCCCACCTTGATGTTCAACGGCTATGAATCACAAGTGGGGCAGCTCTACGCGGGCATGGACCTCAAGAAGTTCTACTGAACCACCATGGCCACTGACATGAACATGGCTGCACCTGGGCGCAAGCCTGCGGTCTCAAACATCAACCGCGTGTTGCTGCACCCAGCTGCCAAGCCGGCCTTGTGGTTGATTTGCGCGCTGCCCTTGGCCTCGCTGGTGTGGCGAGCCTTCAGCGACCGCTTGGGTGCCAACCCGGCCGAGGCTTTGATCCACTCAACGGGCGAATGGGCCTTGCGCTGGCTGTGGGCCTCGCTGGCCATCACGCCGCTGCGCCAGATCTTCCAGATGCCGGGCCTGCTGCGTTTTCGGCGTGCGCTGGGCGTCTCGGCTTTTTTGTATGCCTTGCTGCACTTCGTGGCCTATGCCTGGCTGGACAAAGGCTTGGTGATCGATGACATCGTGAAGGACGTGTTCAAGCGCAACTTCATCTTCGTGGGCCTGGCCGCCTTGGTGCTGATGACACCTTTGGCACTCACTTCCTTCAACAGCGCGATTCGGGCCTTGGGCGGTAAGCGCTGGCAGATGCTGCACAAGCTGGTCTACGCGGTGGCGGTGCTGGCCTTGCTGCATTTCTTGTGGAAGAAGGCGGGCAAGAACGATTTCTTCGAGGTGGGTGTGTATGCCCTGGTGCTGGCAGGCTTGCTGGGCTGGCGCTTTGGGCGTTGGTCGAGGCAGATCGCCTGAGGCTGGCGCAAGTAAGGGCAGCACTCGGGTGACAATCCCGGCATGACCGACCTGCTCTTGCTGTTCGTGCCGTTTTTTGCGCTGGTTCTGATGGGCTGGGGCGCGGCTCGCTCTGGGTTGTTGCCCTTGGATGGCATCCCCACCATGAACACCTTCGTGCTGTTCTTTGGCCTGCCCCCCATGATCTTCCGTTTGGGGGCCAGCGGGGCCCTGCATCAAAGTGGCCTGGGTGGGCTCTTGCTGGCTTATGGCATCGCCGGTGCGGTGGTGGTGGGCCTGGGGCTGGCCTGGGGCGTTCAACAAGGCTTGAGGCGGCGCGACAGCGGGCTGGCTGCCCTGGTCACGGCCTTTCCCAACACGGGTTTTCTGGGCCTGCCTTTGCTCACGGGCTTGTTGGGCGCTGGGGCAGCCGGGCCTGTGGCCGCCACCTTGATTGTGGATGTGCTGGTGCTGAGTTCGGTGTGCCTGGCTTGGGCGCACTCGCACCCAGCGGCCGAAGGTGTGGCGCAGGGCGTTGCGAACGAGGCGACCGACGACCCGCTGCATGCCGCCATGGCCTCGCTCAAGGGCGCCTTGCGCAACCCCTTGCTGTGGGCCTTGGCCGTGGGCATGGTGTTTGGCCAATGGGGTTGGCAGCTGCCCAAGCCCATGGATGAGACCTTGCGCCTGCTGGGCTTATCGGCCACGCCGGCGGCCTTGTTCACGCTGGGTGCCATCCTGGCGCGAGCTCAGCGGAGGGCGGCGCAAGCATCCGTTTCTCCACACACCGATGTGCCCGCCAAGCTCAGTGCAGCCATGCATCAAACGTCGCCGGATGAAGCCCGTGTCGGTGCCTTGCCCGTGTGGGCCCCTGCTGTTTGTAAACTGGCTTTGCACCCTGCGCTGGTGTGGGGCGTGGGCTCGGGCTTGATCGCTTTTGGGGTCGAGTTGCCTCGCGCAGGCTTGATCACCTTGACCATGGCGGCAGCCTTGCCCTCGGCCAGCAATGTGTCGATGTTGGCGGAGCGCGAGGGTGCCAACACCACCTTGGTGGCACGCATCATCTTGTGGACGACAGGTGCCGCCTTGGTGAGCCTGGCCCTGTGGGCGCATGGCCTGGGCGTTCAGCCAGGGGCGAGCACCACCTGATCGCGGCCCTGGGCCTTGCCACGGTAGAGGGCCTCGTCCGCGCGGCGGATGAGGGTGTCCAAGGGCTCATTGGGCTGGTGTTCGCTCACCCCCATGGTCATGGTGATGTGGATGGGCTTGCCATCTGCGCTGACATTCATTCGCTGCAATTGCGTGCGCAGCCGTTCTGCCACCATGCTCGCTTGCGTTGCCGAGGCCTGGGGCAAGAGGAGCAGGAACTCTTCGCCGCCCCAACGGCCGATGCTGTCTTGCTCGCGCACCGTGTCGCGCAAGGCCTGGCTGATGGCGGCCAGCACGGCGTCACCCACCTCGTGGCCGTGTCGGTCATTGATCTGCTTGAAGTGGTCCACATCGGCCAAGACCACGCTCAGGGGCTCGCCATGGCGCTTGCGCTGCACGATCTCATAGGCGGCCAGGTCCGTCATGCTGCGGCGGTTGTGCAGGTCGGTCAGCGGGTCGGTGGTGGCCAGGTGGGTGAGCTGCTTTTCGGCTTGGGCCACCAGGCGGTCATACAGGCTTGAGAGGTAGGCCAGCAGCCCGATGGTGGTCAGGATGTTCAGGCTGCGCATGGCCTCCAGCACCTGCGGGCTGAGCACATCCCAGGGCTCGATGCGGTGCATGCTCAAGTCGAGCGCCAGGTAGCTGCCCATCAGGCCCAGCAGCAGGAGCATTCGTGCTTGCAGGCTGCGTGCCCGGCTGATGAAGATGACAGGTGCGCCGACCAGCAGGTAGTAGTGAAAGCCACTGTCCCAGCCGATGGCGCGCACGGCGACCGCTGCATGCAGCATCACTTCTGCCACGATCAGGCTGGCACCCAGCAGGTTGCGTCGGGTGCGCAAGCACCAGCTGGCCAGCGAGAAGATGAGCACGCTGCCCACGTTCAGCCAAGCCATGCTGGGTGTGCCCAGCATGGCGAACAGCACGATGAACCCAGCATGGATGCTGCCCGCCACCAGCGCCAGGTGGTGCATGAAGCGCCAGAAGGACTTGGTGGCCCGGCGCAGATGGCTCAGGTGGCCGGTGGGGTGTGGGGTGCTCATGAAAGCCGAGTTGCAGCGGGCGATGCGGGTGGACAAGACACATCCGGTTCATCGGCCGCCAAACTCACTTCTTGAGTGCTCAGCTGGGGTGGAAAGGGCATGCGGCGGTGTGGCCGTCGCATGCCCTCCATCTTGAGCCAGGCGGGTTTGACCCGTGTGGGCGTCAAGCCTCGGTGAGCTTGAACACCGCGATGGCCTCGGCCAAGCGGCTGGCCTGGTTCTGCAAACTGCCCGCAGCTTGGGTGGATTGCTGAACCAAACTTGCGTTTTGCTGGGTGGCGTCGTCCATTTGAGAGACAGCCGCATTGACCTGATCAATGCCCGTGATCTGCTCGCCCGATGCCGTGCTGATCTGATCGATCAGCTGGGTGACCTGCTGGACTTTGCGGACGATGTCGTCCATGGCCTGCCCAGCTTTGTCGACCTGCACGCTGCCTTGCTCGACCCTCTCCACGCTGGCTTGGATCAGGGATTTGATCTCTTTGGCCGCGTCGGCAGAGCGTTGCGCCAGGCTGCGCACTTCGGTGGCCACCACGGCAAAGCCACGGCCCTGTTCGCCGGCCCGTGCAGCTTCGACAGCAGCATTCAAGGCCAGGATGTTGGTCTGGAAGGCAATGCCGTCGATCACGCTGATGATGTCGGCAATGCGTTTGGAGCTGGCGCTGATCTCGGTCATGGTGTGCACGACATTGCCCACCACCTCACCGCCATGGCTGGCTGCGGCACTGGCTTGCCCCGCCAGCAGGGTGGCCTCTTGGGCGGTGTCGGTGTTGGCTCGCACGGTGGCCGTCATCTGCGACATGGATGAAGCGGTTTGCTGCAGTTGGGCCGCTGTGATGTCGGTGCGGTGGCTGTGGTCCTGGTTGCCATTGGCGATTTCGTCGCTGGCGCTGCGCACGCCCACGATCTGGCCGCTCACGTCGTCCACCAAGGATTTCAGGTTCAGGCCCGACTGGTTGACGGCCCGCATCAGCATGCCGATTTCATCCACGCGGTTGAAGTGCAGGTTCTCACCCGCCTGGCCGGCGGCCACGCTTTGCGCCTGCTTGAGCACTTTGTCCAGGGGCGTGGCGATCTGTTGTTCCAACCAGAAAATCTTGACCAAGTTGGCCACCAGCAGCACGCCTGCCAGGCCCAGCATGCTGTGGCCATCCAAGCCCAGCAGGTGGGCCGCGCCCAGGGCAATCGTTGCCGTGATGCTCAGGGCCAGGCGCAAGCGCCAACGCACGGACATCGTCTGCGGGATGGATCGCCATTTCATCCAGCCCTTGTGCACGATCAGGCCTCGGTGAAAAGCCATCGTGCCGGCCCGCTGCTCGCGAAAGGCTTTGTAAAGGGATTCGGCTTCGGCGATTTCCTCGCGGCTGGGCTTGGTGCGAACCGACATGTAGCCCACCACCTGGCCACGCCGAACCACAGGCGTGGCATTGGCGCGCACCCAATAGTGATCACCATCTTTGCGCCGGTTCTTGACCAGTGCCGTCCAGGAAAGGCCTGCTTTGAGCGAAGTCCACATGTCGGCAAAAGCCTCCACGGGCATGTCAGGGTGGCGGACCATGTTGTGAGGCTGCCCCAGCAGTTCGTCGCGCTCGAAACCGCTCAGGCGAATGAAGGCCTCGTTGGCATAGGTGATGCGGCTCTGCGTGTCTGTACTGGACATCAGGGTGGCATCGGCTGGGAAGTCGTACTCACGTTGAGACACTGGCAAGTTCTGGCGCATTCAGACCTCGTTCAGGTTGGTGGGTGGTAAGCCCCCTGTTTCCGCCTTGAATGTGCGAAGTTGATGATTCCAGTCAGGTTTTTTGCGTGAAAAAATCACGGAGCGTGATGCGTCGATGGCGTGTCGTACGCGTGTTCGGGTTGGCCTTGATTCAGTGCTTTTGTCCAGGACGTTTGGAGCTGCTTCAGCCGGCCTTGCGCGCCAACACCGGCCCCAACGCCACCCCCGTGTGCGTGCCTTTGGCGACCAGCACCTCGGGCGTGCCTTGTGCCGCCACCTTGCCCCCCCCAGCGCCGCCCTCGGGCCCCATGTCCACCACCCAGTCGCTCTCGGCGATCACGTCCAGGTCGTGCTCAATCACGACCACGCTGTGGCCAGCATCAACCAGGCGGTGCAGCACGCGGATGAGCCGCTCCACGTCGTTCATGTGCAGGCCCACCGTGGGCTCATCCAGCACATACAGGGTGTGCGGGGCCTTCTGGCCACGCTTGCCGATCTCGTCACGCACCTTACTCAGTTCAGTCACCAGCTTGATGCGCTGCGCCTCACCGCCCGACAGGGTGGGTGAGGGCTGGCCCAGGGTCAGGTAGCCCAGGCCCACGTCCTGCAGCAGCTTGAGCGGGTGGGCAATGGCCGGCATGGTGGCAAAGAACTCGACGGCCTCGTCCACCTCCATCTTGAGCACATCGCCCACGTGCTTGCCGCGCCAGGTGGCGGCCAGGGTCTCGGGGTTGAAGCGCATGCCGTTGCAGGTGTCGCAGTGCACCTTCACGTCGGGCAAAAAGGCCATCTCGATGGTGCGGATGCCTTGGCCTTCGCAGTCAGGGCAGCGGCCCTCTCCGGTGTTGAAGCTGAAGCGGCCTGCCGCCCAGCCACGTGCGCGGGCCTCTAACGTGTCGGCAAACAGCTTGCGGATGGTGTCCCAAAAGCCGATGTAGGTGGCCGGGCACGAGCGGGGTGTCTTGCCAATGGGGGTCTGGTCGACCTCCAGCACGCGGTCGACCGCGCCCCAGCCTTCGATGCCCGAGCAGCCCAGCCACGAGGGGCCGCGGCTTTCTCGCTCTTTGGGCGGGATGCTCACAGCGGCTTGCACATTGGCCAGCAGCACGTCGCGCGCCAAGGTGGATTTGCCCGAGCCCGACACGCCCGTCACAGCCACCAGGCGCTGCAGCGGCACTTGCACCGTCACATCGCGCAGATTGTGCAAACGCGCCTTGAGCACCTTGAGTTGCAGCGTGCTGGCATCGACCTGCCGGCGCTTGGGGCGGGCCTCGTCGCCGCGCGCGATGGGGTGCAACATGGGGTGCTTCAGGCATCGGCCCGTGACCGAATCGGGCGCGTCCATGATGTCCTGCACCGAGCCTTGGGCCACCACGGTGCCGCCACGCACAC
>JBEANX010000454.1:0-8915 GCA_041165245.1 Pseudomonadota bacterium | reverse complement strand
CTCGATGCGACGAACCAAATCCACCAAGCGAGTTTGATAGCTGGCGGGCACATTGACTTCAACTCCTTGAGAGTCAATGGCCGTGGCGGCTGACGCGCCCAGCTCCTTGTTGATGGTGTCCGCCATGCGACTGGCGGTGGTGTAATCCGCATCAAACAGGGAAATCGAAAAACTGCTCGCGCCCTGAGACGCATTGACCGCCGTCGGTGGACTCCACTCGACTGTTGCCCCCCCAGGTACCGTGGCTGCTGTGGGGTGGTTCTTCTGGGTGACGTTTCCGTTGGCGTCGTACTTATACCCGCCGACTGTCAACGCACCTTGCGCCATGGCATAGATTCGTCCATCCGGGCCTTTCAAAGGCGCCAGCAGAAGGCTTCCGCCCACGAGGCTTCTGGCATCACCGAGAGAGGTGACGCTGATGTCAATGACGTCACCGGGTCGGGCGAATGCAGGCACAGCGGCAGAGACCATGACTGCCGCCACGTTGCGACTGACAACCGACTCTGGTGGAACCGTTAGGTTGAACTGGGCCATCATGTTGGCAATCGACTGCCGGGTGGCACGGTTGCTGGCTGAGTCGCCTGTCCCTGCCAAGCCGGTGACGATGCCATAGCCCACGATGCTGTGTTGACGCTGGCCCTGAATCCTGGCGATGTCCTTGATGCGGACTTGAGAGGCCTCTGCACTCAGGGTCAAGCCTGCACCAAAACAAGCAGCCAGCCACGCAGCGCTCAAACGAGATGCCAACTTCATAGACCCATCCAGTTCATGATTCGCGCCAGCGTGCCCGGCTGGCTCTTGTCAGCGATATAGCCTTGACCGGCATAAGTGATGCGAGCGTCCGCCAGACGACTTGAAAGGACCGAGTTGGCGTCATTGATGTCACGAGGTCTCACGCGACCGCTGACTTCGATGATTTGTGATTCGCCGTTGAGATCCACTGCCTGCTTGCCCTGTACCAGCATCTCGCCATTGGCCATGACGTCAATGACGGAAACAGTGATCTGGGCTGTCACACGCCCAGATCGAACAACTTGGCCTCCGCCATCGCTGCCTGTTGTTGTGCCTGCGCCTAAACCTCGAACTGCCTGCCCCTGTGTCTGACCACGAACCGCAAAATCCGTGCTTCGACTGGCTTTGGCATCCACGGTGGACGACGCAGAAGCGACCTCTTGAATCAATACTGTGAGAGCGTCTCCTACCTTGAAGGCTTTCTGATCGGCTACCAGTGCTTGATAGGTTTTCTCATCAAACATAGAACCGGCTGCTCCAGCGTTCCCGGCTCCTCCGAGAATGGACACAACCATCGAGACGGTTACCACCCACTGCCTCGTTGTCATTTTGCTTCTCCCACGACTTGAACCCTTCCTGGCGCTGTCACCAAGCCCTGAATCACGGCCGCCTGTCCATTCATCCTGACCGTCACCATCTGTCCCACTTCAGCATCTGAGAGCACCACGCCGGCACCTTGTACTTGGACACTTCCCAGCTGAGCAGTGACCACTGCCGCCTGCTGCTCTTGAACCGCCGCTGGCTTTGTGACATTCAAGGCCATCAAGACATCCCCTGCCGCCAGCGGCTTTCTCAGCTGCAACCCTTCCAGCGACTCACAGGGCAATTGCCAAGCCATTGCAGCCGGCTTGCCAGACCTCTGCGCCTGCTGAAACTGCTGGCAGGTCAAGCGCTCGCCTTTTCGCATCGACGCCAAAGCCACCCAGACCGGATGCAGCGATCTGACCTTGAACCGAAAGTCAACCTTGTTCTCCACGCCCTCCTGTCCGATCGCCAAGACCATCAGGGACACCTGCCAGCCATCTGGCACTTTGGTTTGCCTGGCGATCGATGCCCTGACGTTCGTGAGGGTCTGAGGGAGCCCCCCCCAGCTGCCAATGAGCTCTGCCTGCACATGGGAGCCCGCCTGCTCAAACTCGGCCTGCAACCAACGAGCCAAGTGAACTTCAAGCTCATGGGCAGAAACGAGCTCCAATGCCAGGAGGCCTCTGGCTTGGGGAACACTTGGTTCAGGCTCGGGCGCCCCTGCCTTGACTGCCGGCGTAAAACCGAACAAAAAAGGCATCAGCACAAACCCAAGAAGCACAACGCGCCACATCGGCCAAGCCTTCATGGATCAACCACGCCTCAAGCTGTTGGTCATGGCCATCAACTCGTCGGCTGCCTGCGCCACCTTTGAATTGAGCTCATAAACACGCTGAGCCATCATCAAAGACACCATTTCATCGACCAACTTGACGTTGGACATCTCAAGCTTTCCAGACGCAATCGCGCCCAGCCCATCCTCATCTGGATTTCCTTTGACATTGACTTCCACGCCGTCCGGCGCTGCGAAGACCCCATTGCCAAGGTAGTTCAAGGCATCCAAGTTGTTGAACTGAACCAGTTGCAAACGCCCCAAATCCGTCCGCTGTTTGTCGGCTCCAAGTTTTGCCGTTACCACGCCTTTGGCATCAATGGCCACATCGCTGGCGTTGGAAGGGATCCGAACGTCCGACTTCAACAACTGACCTGCTGAGGTGGTAAGAAACCCGTCTGCGTTGATCTTGAAGCTGCCGCCACGCACGTATCCAGTGCGGTCGTCAGCGAGCGTAATCTCAAGCAACCCTTGACCATTGATGGCCAGGTCCAAGGCAGAGTCCGTGGCACGCAATTCGCCCTGGGAGAGGTCACGATGCAAGGACGAAAGCGCAACAGATTTTTGCCCCCGCTCGTTGCTCACACCCACGTTTTGGACCTGACGGTCAAGCATGGCAGCGAAGTCGATGCGCTCCCGCTTGTAGCCGGCCGAGTTCGCGTTTGACAGGTTGTTGGACACGACATCAAGTTGCGACTTCTGAGCTTGCATGCCCAATGCCGACACATAAAAAGAATTCAACACGGTCAGACCTCACCCAGTTTTTGAATGGCTTTACCCAGGACCTCGTCATAGCCCTGAGCGAGACGGATCAGACTTTCGAAATGACGAACGCTTTCCATGACGCTCAGCATTTCTTTGAGCGAGTTGGTGTTTGAGCCTTCTAGAAAGCCTGCACGAACGACCACTTGCTCAGCAATAGCAGACTGCATGCGATCTGGCGACACCTCAAAGAAGACACCATCTTCGCTGTTCAACGTGACACCTTCAGCAGGCTCCACGATGTGAAGGGCACCAACGATCTGACCTTCACGGCTGATCTGTCCGGCCGAACTGATTGACAGCCCCTGGTCCGAACCCGGACGGATGTTGCCCTGGACGCCCACGACACGCCAGCCCTTCGGTCCCACAAGGTCTCCGCTTGCATCCACCGACAGGGATGCCGTCCGGGTCAACCAAGTACGGCTGCCATCGCTCAAAGCAATGAATCCCTTGCCCTCGACAGCAACATCGAGCGCACGCCCGGTCTGTTGCAAGCCCCCTGGTGTGAAGTCGGTGACTTTGCGCAGAACTGGCGCATCAGCGCTCCAAACCGAATTGCCGACAGGAGAAGCATCGCGCGCCTGCTGCGCATTCATCACGTGGCCAAAAGACAGCGCTGCAACTGCGCTGCGTCGGTAGCCGGGCGTCGATGCATTCGATGCATTGATGCTGGCCTGCTCCAAACGGCTCTGGTCTGCACGCAAGGCAGACACCACGGTTGACATCATCTCTGACATATCTCTCCCCATTTCTATCGGCTTGTTTTTCTGGCGACGTGCATCACAAGGACACCGAAGCAAAAGCTCTCAACTCAAACTGTATCGGTATTTCCGCCACCGAAAGAACCCTGAGATGAGGGATGGCGCGTTCGCTGAGTGCCCTGATGTGTCGCCTCAACTCCACCGGACACAAGACCACAGGCGTCATGCTGCTCTTCATCATCTTCTCTGCTTGCTGAGCCAGCTTGAGCAGCACGGTCTCGGTCAAACGAGGGTCAATGGACAGGGACTTAGCGGCCTCTCCGCCAGATACCGTTTGCAACAATTGACCTTCAATGTCTGGGTGAAGTGTCAGCACGTGCAACACTTTTTTGTCTGGGCTCAGCGCATTGCAGATGGTCGTTGCCAGGCGCTGGCGCACGTACTCAAGCAAGATCGATGGGTCCTTGTGGACCTTGGCCGCATCGATGAGCGTTTCGATCACAGCTTGCAGGTGCCGAATGGGCACCTTTTCTTTCATCAAGCCCTGAAGCACCTTTTGAATGTCGCCCACGCTGAGCAAGGTTGGCACCAACTCTTCAACCAGACCAGGCTGAGTCACACGCAACTTGGACAGCATGCGATCCGTCTCAGTCCGTGTCAGTAACGCGGCGGCCTGCAACCGCAAGGCCTCGCTCAAATGGGTCACGATCACCGTGGTGGGATCCACCAATGTGAACTTCGCTGCCCTGGCGGCATCCCTTTGCTCTGCATCAATCCAAAGCGCTGGCAACCCATAAGAAGGGTCACGGGTTTCGATGCCAGGCACCAGCGAGGTGTTGCCCGTCGGGTGGATGGCCAATAGCTTGCCAGGCATCACGGAGCCAGCCGCCACCACATCTCCATACATGGCGATTTCGTAATGGTTCGGTTGCGCACCCGCTGAGTCCATGAATTTCACCTTGGGAAGGACGAAACCCATGTCAGCGGTGAACTGTTTGCGGAACTCGGCAACGCGCTCGAGCAACGCTGTCTTTTCCGCCCCGTTGAGCATGGCCGCCAAGCCGCTGCCTAAAAGCATCTCTACCGGCTCAACTTGAGAGGGGTTTTCTGAGTCCGCCTCTGCTGCTGAAGCATCTGTGGCTGCTTCAGCAGCATCGCCCGATTGATGACGCCTTCGTGACAAGAAATACAAGATGCCCAAGCCGACGACCAAAATGATGGGAGGCACCACCGGCATGCCTGGCAGAAAGGCGAACCCCATGAGAGCCAATGCGACGATCAAGATTGTCTTGGGATAAGCCGTGATCTGTCGAAAAACCTCCAGACCCAGCATGGCGTCAGAGGCCGAGCGGGTGACGATCAGACCAGTGCCCACGGCGACCACCAGCGCTGGCACTTGGGTGACGATGCCATCACCAATGGTCAGCAGAGTGTAGTGGCGCAGGGCCTCTCCCCACGGCATTCCCATCTGGAGCACGCCAATGATGAGCCCGCCAATGATGTTGATCAACATGATCACAATGCCTGCGATCGCATCACCTTTCACAAACTTGCTCGCACCGTCCATGGCGCCGTAAAAGGCTGCCTCACGCTCCAGGAGCTTGCGTCGACGTTTGGCTTCATCCTGATCGATGAAGCCCATGTTCAGGTCAGCGTCAATGCTCATTTGCTGACCAGGCATGCTGTCAAGGGTGAAGCGTGCGGCCACCTCGGAAACGCGCTGAGCACCACTGGTGACCACCACATACTGAACCACGACCAGGATCAGAAAAACAATCATTCCGATCACATAGTTGCCACCCACCACATAAGAGCCAACTGCACCAATGACTTGGCCCGCATCGCCTTCACTCAGAATCAGCCGCGTGGCAGACACGTTCAGGGAGAGACGAAAAAGTGTGGCCACGAGCAAGATGGCCGGGAAGGTCGAGAAATCGACAGGTCTGGGCGCATAAAAAGTCACCAGCAAGATGAGCAAGGCAAAGCCAAAGTTCATCAGGATCAAAAAGTCCAGCAGCCCTGATGGAATTGGCGCGAACAAAATCAAGAGCACCCCCAGAACCAAGGCCACCAAGGCCAGGTCGGCGTTCTTGCCAAAAAACTGCCTGATCGACTGCATCATCTTTGTCGTTGTCCCTGTTGAACCCTCGCCGCAAACACCCACACGAGGATCTTGGCGATCTCGGCGTAGTGCTGCTCCGGCAGGTAATCATCTGGCTGTGCCAGCTTGTAGAGCGAGCGCGCGAGCGGTGGGTTCTCCACCACTGGCACTTGATTCTGACGAGCCAACGCTCGCATGCGGGCGGCCATTTCGCCAGACCCCTTGGCCACGATGCGAGGTGCTGACATGGTGTCTCGCTTGTACGCAATGGCCACCGCGTAATGGGTGGGATTGGTGACAAGGACATCCGCATCCTTGACACGCTGCATGGTCATGCCCTTCTTGAACCACTCCATCCGCAGCTCGCGCAAGCGTGCCTTGATGCGAGGGTCGCCATCGCGGTTCTTGTGCTCGTCCTTCACCTCCCGCTTGGACATGCGCATTTGCTTAAGGAACTCCCAGCGCGCATATGCCATGTCGGCAATGGCCAGCAGAGCCAGAACCGCCGTCAAAACGGCCAGGATGACACCCGTCTTGTGGATAAGGTAAGCAAAGATGGTGGGCGTGTCCCGCAAAGGCAGCATCACCACCTCGCGCAGCACTGAGCCCCCCGCGGCCAAGATCAACAGCACCACCACGAGCATCTTGATGCTGCTTCGAAACAGCTCATAAATGCTGCGCATTGAGAACAGCTTTTTGAAACCAGTGGCTGGGTTGATGCGATTGAAATCGGGCTTGAGCGGCTCGGTGCTCAAAGTGAATCCGACCTGCCAAACGCCCGCAACCACGGCCAAGACCATGATCAAGGCCATGGGCGGGGCGAGCACCAAAGCCAAGTCGATTGTCAATTTGCCAAAGAGTGCCATGATCATCGCGGCATCCCATTGCGTGCGTGCGGCTTGCGCCATCACGGCGTGTAACACACGCGCGAGGTCATGGGTCAAGCTGTCACCCATGCCAAAGACCAAGCAGGTCATGCCAAAGAGCACCACCAGAAAAGACAAATCCTGGCTCTTGGCCACGCTGCCTTTTTCACGCGCCTTCTCCAGCTTGTACGGCGAAGCTGGGTCAGACTTGTCAAGATCGCCTTCGCTCACTTCATTGCACCTTGTCCAAAAGGCTGATGGGCAAGGTCAACGCTTTTTGGGCGGCGGGCCCCATCACGCGTACAGCCACCCCCATGACCGCCATGCCCAAGAGCACTTTCAGGGGAATGCTCAGAAACATGACGTTCATCTGCGGCAAATTGCGTGAAATCACGGCCACCACCACATCGGCCAGCAAAAGTGCGATCACCACCGGCGAGGCAAGCACGAAGCCAATGGAGAACATGGCCCCCGTTCCAATGGCCACGGGAAGCCACCCTTCGACGCTCAAGGCTTGCCCGACAGGCAACAGCTCGAAGGTGCGGAAGATGCCGGCCAGTAGCCAGTGATGCGCATCACTGACGAAAAACAACACAACAGCCAACATGTTCATGCCGCTGGCAATGACAGCGGCATGACCTTTGGAAACAGGATCGAGGACCGCACCAAGTGTGAACCCCATTTGCGCATCAACCAAGCGGCCAGCGACGGTGAAGGCAGCAAAAGCAGCGTGAACGCCCATCGACAACAACAAGCCCAAAGCCAATTCATTGGCAATGGCGGGTATCAGGTAGCCAGCCGTGAATTGCGCTTGTGAAGCCATGGACGGCATTGCCACGCTGGCAGCCAAACCAGCCAAACAGAAGGTCAACACCAGACGAGCCAACATCGGGACACCAAACGCCGTGAACAACGGGGTCATGGCCAAACCCAAGGTGAGTCGCACGGCAGCCAGCATGGCTGTTTGCACCCAAAGCAAGGAATCATTCATGTGCGTTGCCCGGGTGTTCAAGACATCGCAGAGGCCTGCGCCAAGGCAGCCTGGGCAAACGCCACCAGCTTGCGCAGCATCCATGGGCCAAGGACCAAGGCGCCGATGACGAACACCACCAGCTTGGGAACAAAGGCCAAGGTGGCGTCTTGAATTTGCGTGACGACCTGCAACACACTGACGATGACGCCGGTGAGCAGGGTCAAGCCTAGGATGGGCGCACACACAAGCATTCCCGTCTTCAGCATTTCTGCGAAGAGCTGTAAGGCCAGTTCAGTTGTCACTCACCCCTCCCAGGATGTGTTTTCGATTTTTTACAGCACGGAGTTTAGTGTGTGAGCTGGCTTGGGCTGGGCACCCAGGTGGGGGGGGAGGACAGGGCAAATTGACTGGGGCTCGCTTCTATCCAACTGGTGTGGCTGTGAGGGGGCAGGTCAGCTGGACGAATCCAATGAGCAGGTGAGCATCCTGGCCATCCAGCGTGAGCGTCTAGCCGTCCCATCTTGCACCCAGAGGATGACCTCCTGACCATGGTGTCCACCTAATTTTGGTGGACACCTATGAATCCCAATCGCTCTAATTGCTCCAATCGCCGCACCCACAGTGCCGAGTTCAAGGCCCAGGTTCTTAGCGAATGCCAGCAGCCAGGTGCGTCCCTGGCGGCGGTCGCCGTGGCCCACGGCCTGAACCCCAACGTCGTTCGCAAGTGGCTCGCTGGGCAGAACGTCAAACGCATGGGCGCATCGATGCCTGCGACAGCGCAGCGCGTGCCGCCCTTGCAGTTCGTGGCGGTCGAGTTGACCAAGGCCGAACACCGCCTGGCCAACCTGCCTGCCTCGCAGCCGGACATCCGCATCGAGCTCGAACGCGGCGGCTTGCAGCTGAAGTTGCAGTGTGCCGCCAGTGCGGGGCCTGCGTACGCGGCCCTGCTGCGTGCGCTGGCAGACACGATGGTTGTTGCCTGAGGATGGCCTCCATGATCCGCATCGACACGCTATGGCTGTGCACCCAGCCGCAGGACATGCGCGCCGGAGCCGAGCGTTTGCTCAACGTCGTTGTCAACACGGTCGGCCAGGCCCGGGCCCATCACGGCTACCTCTTCGCGAATGCACGGGCCACGCGCATCAAGCTGCTGGTGCACGACGGCTTCGGCGTGTGGTGCGCCACGCGCCGGCTACACGCCGGGCGCTTCGTCTGGCTTGAGCGCGACTCGGCTGTCGGTTGTGCAGTGCCAGCACTGCAACTGACCGCACAGCAATTCGACGCCCTGTCGCGCGGACTGCCCTGGCAGCGCTTGGGTGAGTTCAACGTCATCAGCCGCTCCTGAGCCGTGCGGCGATCCACC
>JBEANX010000453.1:0-4553 GCA_041165245.1 Pseudomonadota bacterium | reverse complement strand
TCAAACCATGGCTGAACGGGGATACAAGCTCATCCACGCACTGAAAAGGATTCCTGGAAGCGACGACCAAGGAAGCATTGATGTTGACCGCTTGGCTAGGTGGACTGAAACTGTGCGCAAGTCCTGCGCCGAGCTCTCGCGTATTGAAATCGCCGATATCGTGATTGGAGAACTGCTTGCCTCAGCGCAAATTGGTAAAGATGGCGCCTGGCCCTGTGAAGCGGTGAGGACCGTGATGGAGGATATCCAGTCCAAGGACATGATGCGCGGAGCGCATACCGGGGTGTACAACGCGCGAGGGGCTCATGCGCGCGGTCCCGGCGGGGACCAAGAGCGCCAACTTGCAGACAAGTACAGAAAGTGGGCGCAGCAAATCCGGATGTCGTCGCCGTACGTGGCTTCAGAACTACTTATGAAGCTGACCGAAACCTACCAGCGGGAAGCTTCTCGTGAGGATACGAATGCGCAAATCGACCGGAGACTGCGCTAGATGGCTACAGGGTGAGGACTTGGCGGTACGAAGGCGTACAAGCTGTTCATCAAGCTGGGCCAGCGCGTCGGCCTCTGCACCGTTGTGCTCGACAAAACCGCACTTGATGGATACCATTGGTGGATATCGCCCTAAGGAGTCTTCCATGGACACCGCCCGCCTTTTCCAATCCGGCCGCAGCCAAGCCGTGCGGCTGCCCAAGGAATACCGTTTCACAGGCACTGAAGTGGTGGTGAAGCACTTTGGCAACGGCGTGCTGCTGCTGCCTGCAGACGACCCCTGGCAAACACTGCAGGCCGGTCTGGCCGCTTTTGAGCCCGGCTTTGTCCTCGCGCGCGAGCAGCCTGAGGCCCAGCAGCGGGACGAGATCAACCCATGATCTTGCTCGACACCAACATTTGCATCTACATCATCAACGCCAAGCCCCCCGCAGTGCTGGCGCGCTTTCAGCAATACCGCATGGGTGATGTGGGGCTGTGCAGCGTGGTGGCTGCCGAGCTGGCATTTGGCGTGGCCAAAAGCGGCTCGGCCCGCAACCGCCAAGCCCTGGAGATGTTTCTGGCGCCGCTCACCATCCTGCCGTTTGACGAAGCTGCCGTGTGGGCCTATGGCGACCTGCGCGCCGACCTGGAGCGACGTGGCTCCCCCATGGGTGCGCTCGACACCATGATTGCCGCCCACGCACTGAGCCAGCAGGCCCTGCTGGTGACCAACAACACGCGCGAATTTGCCAAGGTGCCCGGCCTGCAGATCGACAACTGGGCCACCGCAGCCACCTGATCTGCAGCCACCTGATCAGCAGGCACTGGGCCAATCGGCATGCGCCCCATTCACCCCACCACCAGCCGCCTCGCCAAGGCGTTGTGCCTCTCCACCAGCGGCCCCAAGTCCACCGTGGTCAGCTGCCCATGGTCCGCCACGATGCGCCCATTGACCAAGGTCCACGCCGTGTTCTGCCCATGGCACATCAGCAGTGAGGCCACGGGGTCATGCACCGCACTGCCCGCAAACCCCAGGCTGCGGGTGTCAAAAATGGCCAGGTCGGCCGCAAAGCCCGGCGCAATCTGCCCCACGTCATCACGCCCCAACACCTGCGCGCTGCCCCGGGTGGCCAGCCGCAGCGCATCGCGAGCGCTCATGTCCGAGGGACCACGGTCACATCCAAAGGGCTCCAGGCTTTTGCCCACCCGCGCCAGCAGCATGGCCTGGCGAGCCTCTGCCATGAGGTGCCCCGCGTCGTTGCTGGCCGAACCATCCACACCCAGGCCCACGGGCACACCTGCGTCGAGCATGCGGCGGATGGGCGCGATGCCCGAGGCCAGGCGCATGTTGCTGCAAGGGCAGTGGGCCACGCCGGTGCGGGTGGCGGCAAAGCGAGAGATGCCGTGGTCGTCGAGTTTCACGCAGTGGGCGTGCCAGACGTCGTCGCCCAGCCAGCCCAGCGATTCGGCGTATTCGGTGGGCGTGCACTTGAACTTCTCGCGGCTGTAGACCACGTCATGGTCGTTCTCAGCCAGGTGGGTGTGCAGGCGGATGCCGCGTCGGTAGCTGCGCGCCAAGCTGGCTGATTCGCGCATCAGGTCGGGGCTCACCGAAAACGGCGAGCAGGGTGCCAGGGCCACGCGGGTCATGGCAAAGCGGGCGGTGTCGTGGTGGGTTTCGATCAGGCGGCGGCTGTCCTTGAGGATGTCAGCCTCGCGCTCCACCAGGTGGTCGGGGGGCAAGCCGCCTGCGCTCTCGCCCACGCTCATGCTGCCGCGGCAGGCATGAAAGCGCATGCCGATCTCGCGGGCCGCTTCGATGCTGTCGTCCAGCTGCACGCCGTTGGGGTAGATGTAGAGGTGGTCGCTGCTGGTGGTGCAACCACTGAGCAGCAACTCGGCCATGGCCACCTGGGTGGACACCTTCACCATCTCGGGCGTGAGCCCGGCCCAGATGGGGTAGAGCGTTTTGAGCCAGCCGAAGAGCTCGGCGTTCTGCGCGGCCGGAATAGCCCGCGTCAGGCTCTGGTACATGTGGTGGTGGGTGTTGATCAGGCCAGGAATCACCACATGGCCGCGTGCGTCCAGCGTGTGGGTGGCGCTGGCCAGCAGGGCAGGGTCCAAAGCCTGGGTGGGCCCAGCGGCAATGATCTCGGCGCCACGGACCAGCACGCTGGCCTGAGCCCATTCGGTGCCTTGGTCGTCCATGGTGGCGACCACGTCGGCATCCTTGATCCAGAGAAGCTCGCGCATGTTGGTGTGAGTTATGTCGGTGTCAGTTGAAGGAGTTGGGCCAGCACGGCAATGGCGATCACAGCGGGCTCCTTGCCCGAGATGCCAGCAGTGCCAATGGGGCAGCACATGCGGGCCACCACCTCGGGGACGTGGCCTCGTGCCAGCAGCCGGTGTTCAAAAGAGGCGCGTTTGGTTTTGGAGCCGATCAGGCCGACCCAGGCGCGGCCTTCGATCACATCGGGGCGGCGCAGCAGGGCGTCCACGATGGCCAGGTCCAGGTCGTGCCGGTGCGTGAGCACCAGGTGCAAGCTGTTGGCTGGCGCATGAGTGGCCTCATGGGCCGCGTCGTCGGTGCTGATGAAATGGATGTGGGGGGGCTGTTGGGCCAGGGCTTGCGGCGTGGGCAAGCCGACCACGGCCCGGTCGCCGGGCGGCAGGTCCGTGGCGTCAAGCCTTTGGTCGATCCAGCGCACCTCGGCATCCAGCCCTTGCAGCAGGTTCACGATGGCCTGGCCCACATGGCCTGCGCCATGCAGGTCCAGCTTGAAGCGTGGCTCAGGCAGGGGCCAGGCCATCAAGGCCTGCGCGCTCAATGGTTCAAAGGCCAGGTCCACCACGCCGCCACAGCATTGGCCCAGGGTGGGGCCCAGTGCGCAGCGTTGGGTCCAGGCAGCCAGGGGTGTGGTTTGAGCTTGTGCGGCCTGCTCCTTCAATGCTTGTCGAGCTTGCGAGATGGCTTGCCACTCCAGGTGCCCGCCGCCGATGGTGCCCACGACTTCATCGAGCCCCACACACATCCGGGCGCCCACTTCACGCGGTGTCGAGCCCTGGATGTGCGTCACCCGCACCAGCATGGCGGGCTTGCCAGCGTCCAGCCAGCTTGAGACCTGGGCGCGAAAGGCGCGTTCGTTGCTCATGGCAGGCTGGTCAAGCCACGGCCTTGAGCGCTGCCGCCTTCACGGCATCAACCGCCGTCAGGATGGCCTCGGCCGTGGCGGGGGCGCGCAAGGGTGGGTCCACCTCGTGCCCACCCACCGATGAGATGGCATCGCGGATGGCAAAGAACACCGAGAAGGGCAGCAGCAACGGCGGCTCGCCCACGGCCTTGGAGCGGTACACCGTGTCCTCCACGTTCTGGTTTTCGAACAGGCGCACGCGGAAGTCCTCAGGGCAGTCACTGGCCGTGGGGATCTTGTAGGTGGAGGGCGCATGCGTGAGCAGCTTGCCGCTCTGGGGGTGCCAGTACAGCTCTTCGGTGGTCAGCCAGCCCATGCCCTGGATGAAGGCGCCTTCGACCTGGCCGATGTCCAGCGCGGGGTTGATGGACTTGCCCACGTCGTGCAGCACATCGGCGCGCAGCACCTTGAACTCGCCCGTGAGCGTGTCCACCAGCACCTCGCTCACGGCCGCGCCATAGGCAAAGTAGTAGAAGGGGCGGCCCTGCATGGTCTCGCGGTTCCAGTGCAGGTCGGGCGTCTTGTAAAAGCCGTCGGACCACAGTTGCACACGGGCCATGTAGCCGCTCATGACCACGTCTTCAAAGCTCAAGGTCTGGCCGGCCACTTCCACGGTGTCGCCTTGCGGGGTGCTCACAAAGTGGATGGTGCCAGGCGCCACGCCATGCTGCTCGCTGAGGTGCTGCACCAGGCGCTGGCGGATCTTGTTCGCAGCGTCTTGCGCGGCCTTGCCATTGAGGTCGGTGCCGGTGGAGGCAGCCGTGGCCGAGGTGTTGGCCACCTTGTTCGTGTCGGTGGCCGTGACACGAACTCGGCTCAGGTTCACGCCCAGGGTGTGCGCCACCATCTGGGCCACCTTGGTGTTCAGGCCCTGGCCCATCTCGGTGCCGC
>JBEANX010000452.1:0-4388 GCA_041165245.1 Pseudomonadota bacterium | reverse complement strand
GGAACAGCCACCGCAGGCGCCGCGGCACGGCGGCTTTCGTGGTCGCCGCCGGCGCCGGCAGCGGCATCAGGGCCTCCAGAGAAAGCCGCGCATCGGCACGTTTTCGATGGCATCGAACGCGGGCTCGATCTCGCGCAGCGCCTCGCGGATGGTGCTCACGTGCTTGCGCACGTTGTCGCGGTTGCGCCCGCTTTTGACCACCTGAAAGAGCTCGTCATAAGACACCACCTGGCCGCGCCTTTGGTAGAGCGCGTCCAGGATGCGCTGGGCCGTGAGCGGCAGGTTCACGCGCTGTCCGCGCCACATGGGCGAGTGCTGGCGCAAGGGGTCCAGCTGCAGTTCGCTGACAGGCGTTGGTGGCTGCGCAGCCACGGGCGCCTTGTCCTTGACCGCGCGCAGCATGTCCAGGAAGGTCTCGATGAACTCGCCCTCGGCGAAGTCGCTTTTTTGCAGGTAATCCCACGCGTCCAGGGCTTTCATGATGCTGCGGTAGATGGCCGCAGGCATGCCCGAGACCACCAGCACCGGCGTGCCGCGCCGCTTGTTGATGGCATTGATGATGGCCACCCCAGCATGGCGCTCGCGGCCCAGTTCGATGTCCAGCACGATGAGGTCATAGGCCTCGCGCTCGATGGCGGCTTCGGCATCGTCGCGGTTGAACCATTGGTGCACCTCGATGCCCGAACGGGCACTCTCGATCCAGCCCTTGAGCTGATTGCTGGTGGGTGCATCGTCTTCGATGACCGCCACTTTCACCATGGCCGACTCCTGCGCTTGCCGTGCTGGCACCCCCTGGTGCCTCGGAGGCCATTATCAAACGCCCCCTGTGCGTGCGGTGTGAAGGTTTCTTCCGCGCCCGGAAGCAAGACGCCCGGCGTGCGCATTGAGTGCTCCGGGGCTTGCGTCGAACAATGAATCCACAACGACGCCAAACCCGTCGCCCGGTCCCAAACCCTCCCACCCAGCCATTCATCGATCCACAGGAGCCCTCACATGTCCACCCGCCTTCACGCCATGGCCCAAGCCCTTCGCACCGTGTTTGTCCAGCCTGCCGTGTTCCTGGGGCAGACCACCTTCGCCGCCGGTCGCCGCGCGGGGCGTGGTCTGCTGCAGGCTCGCGGCCAGTTGCTGATGCTGGGCGTGGCCGGCGGCCTGGGCTATGTGGCCTGGCAACACCCGCCCTTTGAGACCGTGGGCCGTGGCCAGGTGGCCGTGCGCCAGAACCTGCTGACCGGCCAGGTCAATCAGTTCCGCGATGGCAGCCTGGTGGTGGTGCCGGGCATGCACCAGGTGCGCCGCCTGTCGGCACGCGACCAGACTTATCACCCCGAGCAAAGCACCCGGGCCACGGGCGAGGCGCCCTTCCAGTCGGTGGAGGGCCTGTCGATCGGGGTGGACCTGACGGTGCGCTATGCGCTCGATGCCAATCGCCTGAGCAGCCTGGCCAAGAGTTTGCCCGACGACATCCCCAAGGACGTGGTCGAGCCCGCCGTGCAAGGCGTGATCTACAAGCTCATGGCCCGCTACACGGTGCGCGAGATCTTCTCGACCAAGCGCGGTGAGATCCAGCAAGCCATCGAAGCCGAACTCAAGCCCCGCCTGGCCGCTGATGGCCTGGTGCTCAAGGGCGTGCAGATGGGCAAGGTGGACCTGCCCGCCGACTACCGCGTGGGCATGGAGCGCTTGCTGGCCGAAGAGCTCGAGACCGAGAAGATGCGCTACACGCTGGACCTCAAGGACAAGCGCGTCAAAGAAACCGCCCTGGAAGCCGAGGCCGACAAGGTGCGCCGCGAAAAGGCCGCCGAGGCTTCAGGGCAAGAGCAGGTGATTGCCGCCCGCGCCCAGGAAGAGGCCATGAAGCATGTGCTGCCCTTCAAGCAAAAGCAGATCGAGCAGCGCCAGCTGGAGGCCGAGGCCGACAAGGTCTCCCGCGTGCGCACCGCTGAAGGCTCGGCCCAGGCCCGCCGCATCGAAGCCCAAGGCGAGGCCGATTCGCGCCAGAAGCTGGCCGATGCCGAGGTGTACCGCCTGGAGCGCGTGGGCAGGGTCAACAGCGAGCAGATGGCCCGCGAAGGCGCCCTGATCACCCGCCACCCGCTGCTGATCCAGAAAGCCATGGTCGACAAGCTCTCGGACAAGGTGCAGGTGATCATCGCGCCCCCTCCTGCTGACGGCGGCTTCATTGGCTCGACCTTACTGGGCAGCCGCAACGGCAATGCCAGCACGGTGAACACCGCGGCCAACACGGCCGACAGTGCCGTGGAGATGAACGCTGATGCACAAGGAGCCCAATGATGGCCACCGCCACAGCCGCCGTGCTGGCCACCCTGGCCATCGTCACGCAAAACCAGGCCTCGCTGCGGGCCGCGCCCAAGGACTCGGCCGCGCAACAGGCCGTGCTCTGGCAGGGCGATGCGCTGGAGATCCGCGGCCAAAAGCTGGACTACCTGCAGGTCTATGACCACCGCCGTGAGCGTGCGGGCTACATCAAAGCCACTCAAGTGCGCACCACCTCACTCACGGCGGCAGAAGCACCGGAGTTGCTCTCGGTGGTGCGCTTTGTGCGCGACACGGCGGGCGCCGAGGCCTTAGGGATCAGCTATGCCACGGCCTACCTCAAGGCCGTGCCCGCCCAGCAACTCACGGCCGAGCCGCTCGACGCCCTGGGCACCATGGCCGAACGCATGGCCCGCCGCGCCTCACCCCCGCTGGCTCGGGGCAATGAGGCCACCTTGAGTGCCCAGCTCGAAGGCCTGGCCCAGCATGGCCTGGTGATGAAGAGCTTCGAGCGCGAAGGCGGCATGCAGATCTGTTACGAGGGCGAGGTGTTCCGGCGCGTGCTGGCCATGCCCGATGCCACCCCCGATCAGAAGGCCCGTGCCGCCCTGGGTTTGAGCCGCCATGAATGCGTGGACCCGGCCCTGCGCCCTGGCGCCCGTTTCGCGCTGGACGAATGGCGCGCCCAGGTCCTGGACCTGGTGCCACTGAACGGTTTGAACGACCTGCTGGCCAACCGCGTGCATGCCCGCCGTGCCGGTGTGTGGGCCGCGCTGGCCCATGCGCAGCAACGCCGCGCCCTGCCTTCATTGGCGGCCGGTCAACGTGCCGTGCAAGAGCTGGCCGCCGTCAACCCACAAGCCTTGAGCGATGACGATCAGGGCGACTACTTTGAAGCGGCCGTGCGCGTGGGCGCCAGCCGCTGGGCCGCGGAAGTGGCACCGCAAGGTGCGCAGGCAGGCGCGGTGTCCATCGTGACCAGCCCGGGCGAGCCCGGCCAGACCTGCGTCGCCCTGGTCGATGCCACGCACGACGCCAAGGCGCCCTTGTTCAAGCAATGCACTTATGGCCAGGTGTGGACGGCCTCGGCCAGCGGCAATGCCAAAGGCACCGCCTTGGCCCTGGCCGTGCAACCCCTGGACACGTGGCGCGAGCTGTGGGTGTTCCGCAAGGGCCCGCAAGGCTGGCAACTCGATGTGCTGCCCCCTGGCATGAACCAGCCTGAGCTGGGCTACCTGGAGCTGGCCGGCTGGACACCCAATGGCGACCAGATGCTGGTGGTGCGTGAGCTCAAGCAAGAGGGCAAGCAGCTTCGGCGCTTCGAAGTGATCAAGCTGGACACCTTGAGCACCGACCGCCAGGCCAGCTCACCGGACTTGCTGCAAGCCTTTGGCCGCCACGCCGATGCGCGCTGGAAGCATGGCAGCGTGGCACTGCGTTGAGCCATCAACGCACAAACCAGACATCACCTGGCAAGGCCGAGCGGCTCAGTTGCCAAGGCAGGCTGCAGCGCTAGCGCTCAGCGCCAGGCTTGGGCCACCCGCTCATGCGTGGGGGAATGATCGAGCCAGCGCACCAGGAACACACAGCCCAAAGCTGAGAGCACGGCGCCCAGGGTGAAGGTCAGGGCATAACCCTGGGCATGGCCAAAGGCATGCCCAAGGGCATCGGCCAACACACCTGCGACCAGGTTGCCCAGGCCTGCCACCACCACGACCACGCTGGCCAGCCAGCTGTAGTCAGTGCCGGCGTGCTCGGGGCTGGCGGCGTCCATCATCAAGGCGAACAAGGCCACCGTGGCCATGGTGCCCACCAAGCCTTCCAACACCGTGGCAGCCCACAGCAGGGGCTCGCCGCCATGACCCAGCGCCACGGCGATGTACAGCGCAAAGCCGGCCGATTGGGCCAAGCCACACCACAGCAGGGCTTGGCGGCGCCCCCAGCGCACCATCAACACCGCGCCCAGGGCTGCACCGCCCAGGCTGGTGATGGAGCCCACCGTGCCCTTCATGAGCGCGATGGTCTCTTTGCCCAAGCCCTGGTCGCTCAGGAATGGCGTGATCAAGGCGCTGACGATCTGGTCGCCAAAGCGAAAACACACGATGAGCCCC
>JBEANX010000451.1:0-4996 GCA_041165245.1 Pseudomonadota bacterium | reverse complement strand
TGACGAAGACACCCCACTGCAAGCCATCGAAGCACTGCAACCCGATGTATTGGTCAAAGGCGCTGACTACACCATTGACCGCATCGTCGGCGCCCCCGTGGTGCTGGCGCGCGGCGGCCAGGTGCTCACCAGCGAGCTGGTGCCTGGGCGCAGCACCAGCCGCGTGGTCAACATCGTGCAAGGCCAGGCCAAGCCATGAGCAAGGCTGGCATGGCCAAACCTGTGGTGATCTACCGCCTGGGCAGCCTGGGCGACACCATCGTCGCCCTGCCCTGCTTTCACGCCATCGCCAGGGCCGAGCCACATGCCCAGCGCATCGTGCTCACCAACATCCCCGTGAGCAGCAAGGCTGCGCCACTGGAAGGTATTCTCGGTGGCAGTGGGCTGATCCACGGCACCATGGCTTACCCAGTGGGCACGCGCTCGCTCAAAGCGCTGTGGCAATTGCGAGGACAGCTCAAAGCCTTGGGCGCTGACACGCTCTACTACCTCACGCCCGCACGGGGCCTCAAGGCCGTGTGGCGCGATGTGCTGTACTTCAAGCTGTGCGGCTTCAAGCGCATCATTGGTGCGCCCATCAATGCCGCATTGCAGACCAACTTGCCGCAAGGCCCCGAGCGGCACCTCGAACAAGAAGCCAGCCGCATGGCTCGCTGCTTGGCAGACCTTGGCCCCCTGAATCTGCAAGACCGTGCCCTGTGGGACTTGTGCCTCACCCCGGCCGAACAGGCTCGCGGCCAGGCCATCACCGCAGCTTTTGCTGGCCAACCCTTCATGGCCATCAACATGGGCGGCAAAGTGGCCAAGAACGATTGGGGGCAGGCCAACTGGCAGGCCCTTTTGGGGCGATTGTCAGCCGATCACCCCACGCTGGGCCTCATGGTGGTGGGTGCGCAGGAAGACTCCGCGCGCGCCCAAGCCATGGCACCTCATTGGCGAGGCACCGTGGTCGACGCCTGCGGCCAACTCAGCCCCCGCGAGAGCGCTGCGGCCATGCAGCACGCCAGTGTGTTTGCGGGGCATGACTCTGGCCCCCTGCACTTGGCCGCGGCCATGAACGTTCCCTGCGTGGGCCTGTTCGGCGACAACAACCCGCCGGCCAAGTGGCACCCCTTTGGACCGAACCACCGCGTCATCCACCGCATGGCAGGCGTGAGCACCATCACCGTGGACGAAGTGTTCTCACAAGTCGGGGCCGCGCTTCAAGGCATCGAAACGCCAGCCCAGAGCACCACCTCACCAGCCCGAGCCTCATGAACCAACCCACCATTTTTCTGGACCGCGACGGCACCATCATCGTCGAGAAGCACTACCTGAGTGACCCGACCCTCGTCGAGCTTGAACCAGGCGCGGCGCAGGGCCTCAAGCTCTTGTGTGATCTGGGCTTGAAGCTGGTCGTGGTCTCCAATCAATCGGGCATTGGTCGCGGCAAATTCGGCATCGAGGCTGCCCATGCGGTGAACCAACGCGTGGCCGACCTGCTGGCCGAGCATGGCGTGAGCATTGCCGGCTGGTACATGTGCCCGCATGCACCCGGCACCGATTGCACCTGCCGCAAGCCCTTGCCCGGCATGGCCCAACAAGCCCACGAAGAACTCGGCGTGCCCTTGGCTGGCTGCTATGTCATTGGCGACAAGCGCATCGACGTCGAGCTGGGGCAGGCCATCGGTGGCACCGGCCTGTTGGTGACCACCGGCCACGGCCAGGAAGATGCACCTTGGGCTCGGGCCAACCAGGTGGGTGTGTTCAGCTGCTTACATGACGCTTGTGAGCACATCGCACACAAGCTCAAGGTAGGTTGATAAGCACTTTGGCATCGCTTGCCCAGCCACCCTGAAGTCGGACTGGATCATCGGGAAGACCCATCAAAGCCCCCGACTGCTCATCCATGCGACTCGGCCTAACCCATTGATCAGGGGGTAGAACAAACCATGGGTGCCATGGTCAAGCCACACATGGAGAAGCACACTGCCGGTACCATCAGCCCCGTACCTTCGAAGGCGTCAGGTGGATTTTTTGCAGCATGAAATCCAAGCAGTTGGTTCTGAAAATGTCCCCTCGCAAGAGGTCTGAGACAGTTATGAAACATCAATGATTCACCTGCTTGGCCACAATCAAAAACAATCAAAACAGGGCAAGCGCCTCCTCAAAACGCTTCATGCAGCAACTCTTTGAGGAGATACCAGGGAACTAAAACGGTTCGAAAGTAGCCAAACAGGGCAGCCAAGTGCATCCGGCTTTCCTCATGCCCTCATCAATCTCCAGGCATACCACTGACCAGTCCCATGATCTCCGTCATTATCCTTACCAAGAACGAGCAACAAGATCTACCAGGATGCCTGGCTTCTGTGTCTTGGTGCGATGACGTACACGTCTACGACTCAGTCAGTACCGACGCCACCGTCGACATCGCTCATCGCTTTGGCGCTACTGTCACACAGAGGCCGTTTGACAACTGGGCCGCGCACCAGAACTGGGGACTTCAAAACATTGATTTCAAACACCCCTGGGTGTTCTACATCGATGCTGACGAACGCATGACGCCTGACTTGCAAGCATCTATCCACCAAGCGATCCGCAATGCACGTGATGAAGTTGCCTTCCGCGTTCAACGACGTGACTTCTTCATGGGAACCTGGCTGAAACACGTCCAAGCCTCGCCTTTTTACATGCGCCTGTTCCGCCCAGAAAAGATGCGGTATGAACGACTTGTCAATCCGGTCTCGATCGCCGACGGTGTCGTGGGTGAAGTGACGGGCTACCTTGACCACTTCCCCTTCAGCAAAGGTGTCGGCCACTGGTTAGATCGCCACAACTCGTACAGCAGACTTGAAGCGCAGCAGATCCTAGACAATCGCAAACGCAACGAATCTTTCTCCCTATGGCGAGCCTTGACAGATTCAGATTTTCACACTCGCCGTTTTCACCAGAAAGAGCTGTTTTACCGATTGCCAGCGCGCCCGTTCGTTAAATTTTTCATGCTGTACGTCGTTAAACGTGGATTCCTAGACGGCAAGGCTGGCCTGCGCTATGCCACCTTGCAGTCCATCTACGAATACTTCATTGTCATCAAGGCCATCGAACTGTCGTCTGCTCAAAAAAGACGCGGCCCAGAATTCCAAACCTTACCTGACCAAAGCTGAGGAAGCCTTGAGATTTCTCCACTGTATTTCTTCGGTCAACCCTGCGGGGGGCGGCCCCATCGAAGGACTCAAGCAAGTGGCAGCGGTCCATGAAAGGCTCGGTCACCAAGTCGAGGTGGTCTGCCTAGATGACCCAACAGATCCATGGGTCAAGGCAAGCCAGATCAAATGCCACGCCATGGGTCCGTCTTGCATTGGCAAATACGCATACAGCGCCCGACTCACGCCTTGGCTGAAGGCCAATGCATCTCATTACGACGCCATTTTCATAGATGGCATCTGGCAGTTCCACACTTACGCGTGCTGGAAGGCGCTGCATGGGCAGCGTGTGCCTTACTTCGTGTTCACACACGGCATGCTCGACCCGTGGTTCAAACGAACCTACCCCCTTAAACACCTGAAAAAATGGCTCTTCTGGCCGTGGTCTGAGTATCGACTGCTTCGTGATGCCAAGGCCGTGCTGTTCACGTGCGAGCAAGAGAGGCAGCTCGCCCGAGAGTCCTTCTGGCTCTACAAATGCAATGAGAAAGTTGTAGGTTACGGCACCCTTCAGCCCCCGCAGGCAGTGGCACAGCAGCTGATCGCGTTTACTGAACGGTTTCCCGCTCTTTCTCACACTCGGAACTTGTTGTTTCTCGGCCGAGTTCATGAGAAAAAAGGGCCTGATCTTCTGTTTCAAGCGATGGCTCGTGTGCGCGCTCGGAGACCGTCGTGCTTGAACAACGTCCGTTTGCTGATGGCTGGGCCCGCCGACCACATCTACGGACGTGCAATGCAAGCACTTTGCAAGCAATTGCAACTCGACGACATCACTGTGTGGGCAGGCATGGTCCAAGGTGATCTGAAATGGGGAGCATTTCGTGGTTGCGAAGCCTTCATCCTCCCTTCCCACCAAGAGAATTTCGGCATCGCCGTGGCCGAGGCATTGGCCTGCGGCGTCCCAGTGCTTGTTTCGGACCAGGTCAACATCTGGCGTGAGATCAAGCGATCTGGCGCAGGGCTGATTGAGCCTGACACCTTGGCAGGCACTGAACTCCTCATTGAAGCCTGGCTGGACACGCCCATCGACCAATGGCAAGCGATGAGGGCCAGAGCCATCGCTTGTTTTGCGCAGAACTTCGACATCGAAAACACCGCCAGAACATTGATCCAGGCCGCTTGTGACTCGAGGCAGCCACCAAGCGGCGCCGCCGATACGCAAAACGCATAAACCCCCACCGATGAACAGAATGCAAAAATAGGGAATACCCTTGCAACAAGTGGGTTGAATGAGCCCACACCCCCGTGAATGTTGGTAGTCAAGAGTGCTGAACATTTGCCGACAATGGAGGGATGTGACTTTTTTGGGGTGCTTTGTGAAGAATCGGTTGTTGCGAGCTAAGCGCTTTTTGCTGATGAGCCTGCTGATGTGCGGGTTGGTTGCCTGTGGTGGGGGTAAATCTGCCAATGCACCTGCGCAAGTTCCTCCACCGAGCGGCGATCAGCAACAGGCGCAGGGGCTTGCGGGAAGCCAACTGTGGCTCACCCAAATTCCTGGGACCAATGAGGAAGCAGCACGCTTCTTGACCCAGGCCACCTTTGGTCCCACAGATGCCGACGTTTCCCACCTGAGGTCCGTTAGCTTTGCCGGCTGGGTGGATGAGCAACTCGCCCAGCCCAACGGCACCCGCCACCAAACCCTGCTTGCGCAAATGAACGCGGAAAGCAATGGTCGGAGCCAATTCACCTACTCCTTTTGGCTCAAGGCTGCGAAAGCACCTGACCAATTGCGTCAGCGCATGGCCTTTGCTCTTTCGCAGATCTTTGTGGTCTCGTTTGCTGATGCATGCTCCATCAGCCAAGGCATGGGCATG
>JBEANX010000450.1:0-3483 GCA_041165245.1 Pseudomonadota bacterium | reverse complement strand
TGCTGTGGGCGCAGCGCCAGCCGCCGGCAAGGCCGCGCGGCGCAAGAGGGCGCGCACACGGGCCACCAGCTCGCGCGGGCTGAAGGGCTTGGTGAGGTAATCGTCGGCGCCCAGTTCCAGGCCGAGCACGCGGTCCAGCTCTTCGCTGCGCGCCGTGAGCATCACGATGGGCAGGCTGGCGCCGTGGCCACCGCTTTGGCGCAACTGGCGACACAAATCCAAGCCACTGCCATCGGGCAGGCCTACGTCAAAGATGGCGGCGGCATAAGGGTGGCGGGGCTCGCTCAGGCGCTGCGCGGCCTCGCGCACCAGCAGCACGTGGTGCACCACAAAGCCCTCGCGCTCGAAAGCGTAGGCCACGGTGCGGGCGATGGCGGGGTCGTCCTCCAGCAGGAGCAGGGTCGCGCCGCTCATGCCTCACAGGCCCCGCATGCGGCGGTCTTCGCGCAGGGTGTAGAGGTACAGGCCCTCGACCTTTTCACGCGCCCAGGGCGTTTTGCGCAAAAAAGCCAGGCTGGATTTGATGCTGGGGTCGGACTGAAAGCAGCGCACCGGGATGCGCTGGGCCAGGTTTTCCCAGCCGTAATAGTCGGCCAGGCAGGTCACGATGTGTTCCAGCGTGACACCGTGCAGGGGGTTGTGCCGCTGCTTGGCGGCAGGTGCAGCACCCGTTGCGGTGGCCTCTGCGGCCTTCTTGGGGGGCTGGGGCGCGGGAGGCGCCGAGGCATCGTCTTCCATGGTCATGGCGTGGATTGTCTCAGGCGCGGCAACGGGCGCTCAAGCCCCCCTGCAGGTGGGCTCAAAGGTGGGCTCAAGCGGCCTGGGCTTGTGGGGCGGCCATGGGCTCGGGCTGGGTGATGGGCGCCATTTCTGGGAAGTAGCACTCGCGCATGCGTTCGGCGTAGGCCACCAGGTTGGCGTGGCGCCTGATCTCGCGGCGGATGGCACCGTCAAAGGTCGGGCACAGGCCAGCCAGCAAGAAGGCCAGCACCGTGCCGTCGGTGGCGCTGCGGGCGTAACCCGTGAGGTAGGGCTTGTCGCCCAGAATGTCAGCCAGCGATTGCACGGCCTTGATGGTCAAGGCTTCGCGCTCGGCGTCGCTGTGGCGGCCAGTGCCCTGCGCTTTCAGGCTGCCCAGGATCTTGCGGCGCACCAGTGGCGGCACGATCAGCCCCAGGGGGAAAGGCATCTTGCTGAAATAGGCCTTGGGGCCTTTTTCGAAGTTGGCATCGTCCGCCCAGCGGTTGTGCAAGGAGAGCCAGTACATGTGGTCTTCGAGCATTTTCTCGACCGCCCAGGCCACGCCGCGCTGCTCGGGGCTCAGGCCAGCGTCCAGGTCGATGCCGCGGGAGTTTTCAAGGTGCCAGCGGATCATGGTGGAGTCGGCCACAAGCTGGTCGCCATCAAGGATGTAAGGCAGCTTGCCCTTGGGCGCCTTGTTGTAGCCATCAAAGCGGGTCTCAAAGGCCAGGCCGGCCATCTTGAGGTGCACCATGGCCTTCATGACGAAGGGGCTCATGTCGGGCAAGCCAAAGGCCGGGCCAAAACCGTGAAGGGTGATCATGCAGTGCTCCTGTGTGAGGGTGGGCCGCGCATGACAACCCGACGCGGTGCCTCAAGCATAGCGCCAGCCATGCGGGGCAGCCCTTCCCTTAGGCAGGAAGCGTGCCGTCGGCTCGGAGCAAGGTCTCCAGGCACTGTTCCTGGATGCCGTAGAAGGCCTTGATGTCGCGGATCTGGCCCAGCACCTCGGCGTTGGTCTGCGCTTTGGCGCGCTTGACGGCCAGGATCATCTTGTTCTTGTTGGTGTGCTCCAGCGAGATGAACTCGAAGACCTGGGTGTCGTAGCCCGCTGCATCCAGCAGCAAGGCGCGCAGGCCGTCGGTGAGCATCTCGGCCTCCTGGCCCAGGTGGATGCCGTGCTGCAAGATGGGGCGCAGCGGGTGGGGGCTGAGCAACTGCGGGCGCACCTGCTTGTGGCAGCAAGGCGAGCACAGGATGACCTCGGCGCCAGCGCGTATCCCTAAGTGGATGGCGTAATCCGTGGCGATGTCGCAAGCGTGCAGGGCGATCATCACGTTCAAGGCGGCGGGGTGGTACTCACGCACATCGCCCTGCTCGTACTGCATGCCCTGCAGGCCCAGGCGGCTGATCACGCCCTGGCAGAGCTGCACCAACTCGTCGCGCAACTCCACGCCGGTGACCACGGCTTGGATGCCCTGGTGGTGGCGCAGCCAATCATGTACCGCGAAGGTGAGGTAGCCCTTGCCCGAGCCGAAATCGACCACGTTGAGCGCCTTGGCACTGGCCAGGGGCGAGCGCTCCAGCGCGGCCTGCAGCACCTCGATGAACTTGTTGATCTGCTTGTACTTGCGCGACATGGCGGGCACCAGGCGGCCTTGCGCATCGGTCACGCCCAGCTCGTGCAGGAAGGGGCGGTTCAGTTCGATCAAACGGTGCTTTTCGCGGTTGTGAGCCAGGGTGGGCGCGCGCGGGGCGGCCAGCTCGGAGGCGCTGGATGGCGTGGTGGCTTGGGCTTCATCGCCCTCTGCGGCGACAGGCTCGCCCATGTCACGGGCATTGGAAGGCTTGCCGCTGCGCAGGCTGGCCTTGCCCTTCTTGCTGAAGGCCAGCTGCAGCTCTTGCACGGGCGTGTGCAGGTGGGCGTTGCGGAACAGGCCTGCAGCCAGCCATTGCTTGACCAAGGCCAGCCCCTCTTCGAGCGGGTGGTTCTTGGTGATGTCCTTGGTGGGGTGGCGCAGCAAAAAGCTCAGGTGCGGCTGGCCTTTGAGGCCGACGGCACGCACCATGACGCGCTGAACGTCACCACCCAAAGCGTCAAGGGCCCCACGCGGGTTGGCCAGCAAGAGCTTGAGGGGCTGGCCCTGGGCCAGCTCCTGGCGCCAGTGCTGGATGAAACGCTCGATGAGGGGTGTGTTGGCCTCGTCCACTTCGGGACGGGCCTGTCGGGTGGCAGGCTCGCTCACGCTTGCGTGTCAGGCTTGCTGGCCTCGGGGGCGGCGCTGGCTGGGGCTTCGGTGGCTGCGTTGGCGGATGCTGCTGCAGCGGCAGGGGCTTGATCTGCACGGGGTGGGCGGCCACCTTGGCCTTGGCCTTGGCGGGGGCCTGGGCCACCCGGGCCTCGTGGGCCTTGCGCACCTTGTGGGCGACCACCATCGCGGCGAGGGCCACCGGGGCCACGCGCATCGGGGCGGCCAGGGCCGCGACCGTCGCGAGGCGCACCATCTCGCGGCGCACCGCGTTGGCCATCGCGGCCAGGGCCGGCGCCACCGTCGCGGCGGGGGCCATCACGGCGTTGGCCGTCACCTCGAGAGTCACCACGGCCACCGCGGAAATCACCTCGGCCGTCATGGCGACCATCGCGGCGCTCTTGCGGCGCAGGCATGTTTTTGAGCTCTTCACGGGCCTGAGCCAGCAGCGCAGGCAGGGCCTCCACGGTGATGCCCTTGAGCGCGCAGAAGT
>JBEANX010000449.1:0-6247 GCA_041165245.1 Pseudomonadota bacterium | reverse complement strand
ACTGAGCTAAAGCGCCATCAAGACCAAAATTATATGACATTTTTCTGGGCCCTTGCAAGCAGCTGGCGCAAAAAACATGCTTTTTGCTGGCCTTGCCCCACAAAGCGCCACCTCTTGAAATGCGGACTTCCTGTCCTCACATGCTGAAACGATCGGGGCGGATGCCATCCCGTCGTCTCAACAAAGTCTTCCAACGTCTCCCCACGTTTGCACAAGAACAGCCATGGACAAAACCACCCATTCCTTCCAGGCCGAGGTCAAGCAACTGCTGCACCTCGTCACGCATTCGCTGTACTCCAACAAGGAGATCTTCCTGCGTGAGCTGATCTCCAACGCTTCTGACGCCTGCGACAAGCTGCGCTTCGAGGCCCTGGACAACAGCGCTTTGTATGAGGACGCACCCACCTTGGAGGTGCGCATCCTGGTCGACCGCGTCAACAAGACGCTCACCATCCGCGACAGCGGCATCGGCATGAGCACGCAAGAGGCCATCGACCACCTGGGCACCATCGCCAAGAGCGGCACCAAAGACTTCATGGGCCGCCTCTCGGGCGACCAGCAAAAAGACGCCCAGCTCATCGGCCAGTTCGGCGTGGGCTTTTACAGCGGCTACATCGTGGCCGACCGCATCACGGTCGAATCGCGCCGCGCTGGCCTGAGCGCCGCCGAGGGCGTGCGCTGGAGCAGCGAAGGCACGGGTGACTTCGAGGTCGAAGCCATCGACAAGCCCACCCGTGGCACCGACATCGTCCTGCACTTGCGCCCTGAAGAAGAAGAGTTCCTGCAAAGCTGGAAGCTGCGCAGCATCGTGGGCAAGTACTCCGACCACATCTCCCTGCCCATCCTGATGCAAAAGGAAGAGTGGAGCGCCGAGGCGAGCGAGTACGTGGCCAAGGACGAATGGGAAACCATCAACCAGGCCGCTGCTTTGTGGACCCGCTCCAAGGCTGACATCACGCCCGAGCAATACGTCGAGTTCTACAAGCAGATCAGCCACGACAGCGAAGCCCCGCTGGCCCACACGCACAACCGCGTCGAAGGCCGCAGCGAATACACGCAGCTGCTCTACGTGCCGGCCAAGGCGCCTTACGACATGTGGAACCGCGACAAGCGGGGGGGCCTGAAGCTCTACGTCAAGCGCGTCTTCATCATGGACGAGGCCGAGGCCCTGCTGCCCACCTACCTGCGCTTTGTGAAGGGCGTGGTCGACAGCGCTGACCTGCCCCTGAACGTGAGCCGCGAGATCTTGCAAGAAAGCCGCGATGTCAAGGCCATCCGCGAGGGTTGCACCAAGCGCGTGCTGTCCATGCTGGAAGACCTGGCCAACAGCGAAGACACGGCCAAGCGCGACCAATACGCCGGCTTCTGGAAGGAGTTCGGCTCGGTGCTCAAAGAAGGCATTGGTGAAGACCACGCCAACCGCGAGCGCCTGGCCAAGCTGTACCGTTTTGCCTCCACACAGGCCGACGAGGGCGTGTCCCTGGCCGACTACGTGAGCCGCATGAAGGAAGGCCAAGAGGCCATCTACGTGATCACGGGCGACACCCTGGCCGCCGCCAAGAGCAGCCCCCAGCTGGAGCTGTTCAAGAAGAAGGGCATCGAGGTGCTGCTGCTGATCGACCGTGTCGACGAGTGGATGCTCACGCACCTGCATGAGTTCGACGGCCACACCTTGCAAAGCGTGGCCAAGGGCGCGGTTGATCTGGGCAGCCTGCAGGACGAAGAGGAAAAGAAGAAGGCCGAAGAGGCCGCCGAGCACCTCAAGCCCCTGCTGGAGCGCCTGCAGGCTTCGCTCAAGGACAAGGCCAAGGCCGTGCGCGTGACCACTCGCTTGGTCGACTCGCCCGCTTGCCTGGTGGTGGAGGAGGGCGATGTGTCAGGCCATCTGGCGCGTTTGCTCAAGCAAGCCGGCCAAAGCGCGCCTGATGCCAAGCCCACGCTGGAGATCAACCCCGAGCACGCCTTGGTGAAGAAGCTGGACACGGCCGAACACTTTGACGACCTGGCTCAGGTGCTGTTTGACCAGGCCGTGCTGGCCGAAGGCGGCCATCTGGAAGACCCCGCGGCCTACGTGCGCCGTGTCAACGCCCTGCTGCTTGGTTGACTCGGGCTGAAGGGAAAGCCTGCGCCTGTGTGGTGTCGACCAAAGGCGCAGGCACCGAGTTGGCTGCATCAAAGCGGCTGTCCATGGCGAAGAAAGAATCGCCAAAGCTCGAATCCTGGAAGGTCGATTCGCGGGCGCGCTCTGCGCGTTCGGCCCGGCGGCGGTGCAGTTTTTCTGCCAGTTCCACGCGGGCCTGCACCAGGGGCGATTCAGCGCCGGGCACATGCATGGGCTGGGCGCCCAGTGCCCATTGCGCCAAGGTGATGATGTCTGGCCGGTGGCCAGCCACACAGCGCAGGTAGCGAATGCGGCAAGCGTCCAGCGTGGCCTCTTTGAGGCGCTGGCCGCGTTGCGAGACGCTCCGGTTGGGCGCTTCCAAGTCAATGGCCGACACCACCGTGCCATTGGGGGTGCACACCGCGAAGCTCACGGTGAGCGGGTGCAGGCGGTCAAACCATAAGCGGGCTTCGCTGTCGCGGTTGGCCTGGCAAAAACGCAGCAGGTTCATCTTGGCCAGCACCACGTGGTTGGGCAAGGCGGCCTTGAGTTCGCGGAACATCAGGCGCTCTTCCGTGGTGAACAGGGGGCGCGCGCTGAGGTTGAACGACTGTGGCCAGGCTTTGACGGTGCGTTTGCGTTGGGTGTGCCATGCGTGCGACAGGCCCACGCCGACCAGCAAGGTCAGCAGGGGCAGGGCGACAAGCAGCAAGGGGTGATTCATGGGTTCATCCTAGGCCCTGAGCTCGCTCATGGACATCCCTAGCTGGGGGGAACCCTCGCTTCAAACGTCGGGCCTGGGTTCATCCGAGGCGGGGATGCGCCAGGAAAGTTCGCCAGATGGAATGGGAGGGGGCCGCCGCTTGCACATCGGCTGGGCAGTTGTTTCCCCGATCACCAGGCAGAAAACAGGGCATTGACCCAGTGGCGAACCTTGAGCGCTCTGGACTTGATGCGGAAGATCACCTCAGCACCCACATCTTGCGCGGTGCTTTCCAGGTGCGTGGCCAAGGTGTCGGGCTTGAGCGAGAGCCAGGCCTCGGCGTCCGGGCCTGAGGTTTCCAGTGTGGCCCCAGCCCGTGTGGCGATCTTGAGCATCGGGCGGTTCTCGGTCAGTGCATGGATGACGATGGCCTTGGCGCCGCGGTTGCGGGCATGCACCATGGCATGCTCGAACAGGCGTTGCCCCAGGCCCAAGCCGCGGGCGCTGGGCAGCACCGACACCCCAAACTCCATGGCCTTGCCATCTTGGCAGGCCGGGTGGTGCTGGTTGCCCAGGTCGGCCAGGTGCGCCACGGCCACCAACTTCAGGCGGGCGTTGAAGATGCCAAACACTTCGTCGCGCTTGAAGTCAATCGAGGCCGTGTAGCGGCTCAATTGCTCCAGCGGGGCATGGGAGCCAAAGCGCAGGTAGCGGTCGTGTTCATCGAGCTGGACGAGGTGGTCCAGGATCTGGCGGCGGTGGCGGGCGCGCAGGTGCCGGATGGGGATCCAGGCATGTTCAAGTTGTCGGCGGTGGGCAAGGCGGCGAGCTTCTTCCTGGGTCGCCTTGTGGGCGGCCCCTGTCGCGGCCTGCGAGCCGAACTGATCGAGTTCGTGCAGAGGCGTGGCGGTGACCATGGTCTTGTGTCTTTCTGTCAGCCCCGGGTTGTGCCTAGGGTTTTCACTAGGTTAGCGATTTTGCTGCGGCGCCGCAAGGACCTGTGCACGATATCCGCGAGTGCTGAGGGGCAAAAGGCCATTGCCACTTAACCCAAGGGTGTGATAGAGTCGCAGATTCCCGTCTTGGCTGCCGGGACGAGTTCGTGTGTTTCGGGCATGGTTCCAGTGATGGTTTCATGCAAGTTTCGCAAGGGCAAAGCGCTTTGATCAGCGCAGCACAAGCCGCGAGGCCACCAGCAGGCGTCAGTTCCAGAAGTTTTGGGGCGTGGCGCCGATCAGAAGTGGTACCAAGGTGCGTGGTCAGTCAAATTTGAATCCTCACAAGGAACCCTCATGACAACTTTCAGCGCCAAGCCGGCCGAAGTCATCCACGAGTGGTTTGTGATCGACGCCACCGACAAGGTGCTCGGACGAGTCGCCAGCGAAGTCGCTCTCCGTCTGCGTGGTAAGCACAAGCCAATTTACACCCCTCACGTTGACACCGGTGATTTCATCATCATCGTCAACGCTGACAAGATCCGCGTGACCGGTACCAAGGCCACCGACAAGGTGTACTACCGTCACTCTGGCTTCCCTGGCGGCATCTACGCCACGAAGTTCAAGGACATGCAAGCGAAGCACCCTGGCCGTGCCATCGAGAAGGCCGTCAAGGGCATGCTGCCCAAGGGTCCTCTGGGCTACGCCATGATCAAGAAGCTGAAGGTTTATGGCGGTGGCGAACACCCCCACACCGCTCAGCAACCCAAGACGCTGGACATCTAAGGAGCGACCATGGCCATTGGTAACTGGAACTACGGCACGGGTCGTCGCAAGTCGTCCGTCGCTCGCGTCTTCATCAAGAAGGGCACCGGCGTCATCACCGTCAACGGCCGCCCCGTTGATCAATACTTCGGTCGTCAGACCTCGATCATGGTGGTCAAGCAGCCTCTGGCTCTGACCAACAATGTCGAAGCTTTTGACATCAAGGTGAACGTGCACGGTGGTGGTGAGTCCGGTCAAGCCGGCGCGATCCGCCACGGCGTGACCCGCGCTCTGATCGACTTCAACGCCGATCTGAAGCCCGAACTGAGCCGCGCTGGCTTCGTGACCCGCGACGCTCGTGAAGTCGAACGTAAGAAGGTCGGTCTGCACGGCGCTCGTCGCAGGAAGCAGTTCAGCAAGCGCTGATCCTTCTTCGTGCCACTGCCCTCGGGTGGTGGCCACGACACAAACCCGCCCAGCGCAAGCCCGGCGGGTTTTTTCATGCCTCATGCATGCTCAGCGCGCCCGCTTGGGTGGTGTGAGGCCCTTGAGATCTCTACAATCTCGCTTTCCCTGAGGGCAGACTTAAAGGATTGGTCATGATCAATGTGGGCATCGTTGGCGGCACGGGTTACACGGGCGTGGAGTTGCTTCGCCTCCTGTCGCAACACCCCCAAGTGAGGCTCAAAGCCATCACCTCGCGCAAGGAGGCCGGCCTGCCTGTGGCTGACATGTACCCCAGCCTGCGTGGCCATGTCGACCTGGCCTTTGTCACGCCCGATGAGGCTGATCTGAAATCGTGCGATGTGGTCTTTTTTGCCACCCCCCACGGCGTGGCCATGGCCCAGGCACCCGAGTTGCTGGCCGCTGGCGTCAAGGTGATCGACCTCGCCGCTGACTTCCGCCTGCAAGACGTCACCGAGTTCGAGAAGTGGTACGGCATGGCCCACACCTGCCCCGACCTGCTGGCCGAGTCAGTCTATGGCCTGCCCGAGATCAACCGCGAGGCCATCAAGAAGGCCCGCATCATCGGCAACCCCGGCTGCTACCCCACCTCGGTGCAACTGGGCTTTGCGCCCTTGCTCAAGGCGGGCTTGATCGAGCCCACAGGCCTGATCGCCAACTGCGCCTCGGGCGTGTCTGGCGCTGGCCGCAAGGCCGAAGTGGGCGCCCTGCTGGCCGAAGCTGGCGACAACTTCAAGGCCTATGGCGTCAAGGGCCATCGCCACGGCCCTGAGATCAACCAGCAGCTGCGCGTCATTGCGGGCAACCCAGCAGTGCACTGCCTGTTCGTGCCTCACCTCTTGCCCATCATCCGCGGCATCCATTCCACGCTGTACGCAAAGCTCAACAGCGCCGGCCAGGCCGCTGACCTGCAGGCTCTGTTCGAAGCCCACTACCAGGGCGAGCGTTTTGTGGACGTGATGCCCGCTGGCAGCGCGCCTGAGACCCGCAGCGTGCGCGCCAGCAACAACGTGCGCATCGCCGTGCACCGCCCCCTGCCTGACACCGTGATGGTGCTGGTGGTGGAAGACAACCTCACCAAGGGCGCCTCGGGCCAGGCCGTGCAGTGCATGAACCTGATGTGTGGCCTGGAAGAGCACCTCGGCCTGACCGGCGTGCCCGTGCTGCCCTGATGCGCTGGCGCCTGTTGCGGCGGCGGCTGTCGATCAGCTCGCCGCGCATGACCGTCCGCAGCCACATGCCTTGGCCCTTGCGCTGGGCCTTGGCTGCGGTGGTGCT